>PKDL01000208.1 GCA_002863065.1 Pseudomonadota bacterium | reverse complement strand
TGTACAGGCTGTTTTCACTCCTTTCCCAGGTTCACATGTACTGCACGTCGAACAGCTACTTTGATCGACTACATCACTGTAAGTATCACCTTCGGTGCATGATTCGCAGACTGTATGATGATGTTGTACATACGGATGTGCTTCCCGATCCATGCCTCAATGAAGGTACTGCCGGCGCTACCGCGACCTGCCTACAGCCCACCATGTCAGCCGACTATTACGTTGAGCAGGCCAACAAATACTTCGATACTCTTGATTTGAATGCCGACCCTGAATCGATTCCCAACTACTCATACTTGGTCGCACGATGGGAGTGGCCCCCCTGGTTGCTACTGACCGGCCTGGGTAAGCAGGATATGCTCGATACGGCAGAGGTACTGAAAGTAGGCGACCCATCGACGGTGCCCGAACGTGACTGTCGGTTCTTTCCGACACAGCCCTTCGCGCGGTGTTACGTGGTGTTTGAGTATGAAGATGGGCCATGTCCGATTTACGAAGAATTCGTGTTCAACGACGCTGGAGAAATGACATTCATCGAGGCGTGGTCCGACCTCCCCGGACTGCGTCCGCAGATTGGTAAAGATGACCCGTTTGGCGAACGGGGTACGTTCTACAGGCTCTCCACCCGAGTCCCCGGACTGGGCACGTCCGACGGCCAGTTTGACCTCGACAGTGAGTATATGACGGATGCTAGTGCGAACGACGCATCGGTCGCTGATTTTGCGCTACGGGCCACCAATTGGTGGAGCTTCTGGTTTGAGCTATTGAATAGCTCACCAGAGAACTTCTTCGCGCAAGGTTGCGGCTGGTAAGCAGTCCAGCACATCGCCAATCACGGCGCAGAAATGACTCCACGTTCCCGTAGCACTCGCGCAGCCAAGGCAGCGATACGACGGTGACCCTCCGCGTTCGGATGCTGGTCTTCGGGTATGAGTACGTCCTCTGGCTTGCCCCACAAGGCCGGACGAATCGAAGCATAGGGGATACGGCGCCTATCCAAGAGGCGTCGAAGGTCTTGGTCCTCATCGTCGTTTGGCATCAAAACTAGCACCTGAAACCCGTACTGCTGTCCCAGGTCCGCAAGCCGGGTGAATGCCTCCAATACTTTCGCTTTCCCTTTCCATGCATTTCCATCGGATAACCCGCCCCCACCTGCATCCGTCGGTCCATACGGCCCATCCGTCTCTTGACCCGTATGTGCAGCGGCATGCCCCGCATCATGGTGCGCCATATCTTCTGGCGCACCACCACCGCCACGCAGACGTTTTCTAATCCACCGAACAAGTGCCATCCGATCAGATAGCCATGTCACCCAAGAATTTGCCCCACCATAATCCAGCGGCGGTTGGTAATCGTTGCCGTCGAACAACACGAGAACAACATCCGGTGAAAACGCGAGACCAACCGTTTCGAGCCGCCGTACTTCCTGACTGCTATTGTATCCAGGTACCCCTAGATTTACCGTAGTCCACGGGGCTCCAAGAAGGCTATTCAGCCGCGCACAAAACCCCTCCTCCATCTCGACGCCCCAGCCGAAGGTGGTGGAATCGCCCAAACATACAAGGCGCTGTTCGCCCTCTGGTTTAGGAATCATGTGCTCAACATCGCGTAGACCTTGATTAGAAATCTGCACCTGCGTTGGGGGAATGGGGATTGTTACCCCCTCAAATGCGAATTCTGCGCCGGGGACCAGTTCAACCCCGATCTCGGTATCCGGCGACTCCTGATACATCAGATGATGTGTTGTAGTGGGCATGATGGTGCGAAAGACTAATTCCAAACCAACCAGAGTCACCGCAACGGAGCCGCTAACGAGCGCAACTCGCCATCGTAGGCTCCCGGTCCCCGCCTCTGTTGAAGCGCCTCTTCTCTGTTCTGGTGAATCACCCACTATTGAGGAGTAGCGGAAATTGGCAGGTCTGAAAAGATCACCGAGCCAATACCCTGGGTTCTCGTCCCTAATGCTCAGTGTTGAACGCTTCACGCTACCGCCGGCGCATCGCTTACTGTACGTTCAGGGTCTCAGGATGCCCCGCAGTGGTAAAATGGAGCACAAATGCAGTCTATCAGGCCACCGGCACCTCAATACGTCACTCAGAAAACGATACGTGTGATGTGCCGCATCGGATGTCGGCTGACGATGACTGTATATTGGCTCATCACGGTCATACTAAGCGCAGGTTGTGGTGACAATGCGGCGACTACCACCGCATCTGTGCCCGTAGCAGACAGTACCATCGCCCCTGGAACCGATAGTACCAGTGGTCCAAAGACCAGCGATACCGGGCTAGATGCTTCGGTCGACATCGGTTTCACGATACCTGAACATGAATTTGGTGAGGGTGTAGAGCGTCCTCGACTCCCCAAGACGGCGGCCAGCGGCCCGCTCAAAGCGGGAGCCTCCATGGTCTGGACAGATGGCCCTATCGGGGTATCAATGGCCGGTTTTTCCGAACGCGAAGGATTAGAAACCCCTTGGAGTGGCGTGCTCAAAGGGAGCCAGGGGTTCTATGGCCGCTCGAATATTAAAGCGCTCGCGTTTGAAGTAAACGGTGAGCGTCTGGTGTTCCTGAAAAGCCCGTTCATGTGTAGTGAAAGCTATTTGACGTATGCTACCCAGCGGATACTTCGCGACGAATTCGATACGAATCTCGATGGCCGAATCATTTCGGTCGCTGGTCACAGTCATCACAATACGGCCCGGTTCTGGCCCGTGCCGGCAGAACTCGCAGTCGTGGGTGGAGACTCATTCGACCCGGAAGTGGCAGACCGCCTGGGACGACTTTTGGCCTATGCAGTGAAACGTGCCCTCGATGATTTGGGGCCCGCAGAATGGGCGTTTCGCGTAATTGATGACTGGGACCCAGCCGACGCTGTCTACCGCGACCGACGACCGGTCAATGACCCACTTTACGGTAAGGATCCCCGAGTATCGCTTCTGGGCGTGCGCCGCCCCAACGGCATACCGATGGCGTATATGGTGAACTTCCCGATTCACGGTACGGTCTTGGGACGCAGCAATGACATGTTGACCGAAGACGCGCCTGGATACGTCGAGCGTAAAATTGAAGAGCTGTTTTTTGCCACCTATGGCGAGCCCATTTTCGGCATGCACATGCAATCTGCCGGTGGCGATGCTGAGCCCGCAGGAGATGCGCTGAACCATCCAGGGTTGGCACGACTGGAACGCTTGGGTCTTGCGGCGGCAAAACCCATCGTCAATGCGTGGGCAACTCTTCAATGGCGAGATACGGCCGACCTTGCAGTACGCTCTCGACTCCTCGAACTTCGACATGATCGTATCTACACGGGCAATGACCTAGCCGATGAATTTAGCGGTACGAACGGACCCTACACGTGGGGTGGATGGCAGTGTGAAGGAAAAGAGACCGCACCGGGCGAATCAATGGAAGGCGACCTGAAGCAATGTGTCGATGTTGCCGGACTATTACAGCTCTTCAACATCGGCGTACCGTATTCAGAAGCACACCAGGTCTATCTATCTGCTGCGCAGCTCTCAGACGTGGTGTTTCTGAGCATGCCCGGTGAGCCCACGTGGTCGCTCGTAAAATACGCCCGAGAACAGATAGCTAAGCGTGAATGGAATGGCCAAAAGACCACCGGGATGGTGCTAGGGTATTCACAAGATTACCTGTTATACCTGACCGCTCCCGATGACTGGTTTTTGGGCGACTATGAGTCGGAAATGAGTTTCTGGGGTCCCGCTGGTGGACGCTGGATGGTGGACCGGAACCTGGAGCTCATCGACGATATCCTTGATGGCTACGCCGCCCCGACATTCTATGAAGAAACGCCATACCTGACACCACCCGCAACCTTCAATCCACGTGCAGTCGAGGTCTCGCTTACCGCAGGACAACTCCATCAGGCGCCAGATAGTAGCTATGCTCGTAATGAGACGGTGACGGTGCGATTCGGCGGTGGCGACCCCAATCTGGGCTCGCCCGATGTCGTATTAGAACGCAAAGAGGGCGAAGTATTCACTCCGGTTGCAGCCCCCAACGGATGGCCAGAGACCAACTACGGAAACCAGCACTACACGTTTATCAGCATATACGAGCCGACACCTCCACCAACTCGAGACATTGCGGAGTTTAGAGACCACGACTGGGCCGTACACTGGCAGGTACCATCCACATTGCCCCAAGGCACCTATCGATTCCAAATTACCGGTATCGCACAAAACGAGCCCGATCAGGCATCGCCGTACGCCATCGTGACTCCAGAATTTACCGTCACGCCGGCGGCGAATACCGGGGTCTACCTAGATGCCAGTGCCCTTCCCAGTGCACTGCATGTGGCTATGACAGTCCCCGGCGGCGCAGAAGTGCCATCCGACCAAGGGAGCTGGCCTATTGGCCGATACCGGCTTATCGATCCCGCAGTAGAACATACCGAAACCCAACGCGTGCCTGCGGCGCTGCGCGTCACGCTTCGGCAAGGAGACGCGATAGTCTATGGCCCAACCGTATTGCCATGGGATGCAAACGAGCGACGGGTTTCCGTTCCTGTCGGTGACCTTTCGTTAGTCGGCGAATACACTGTCGAAGTTCAGCTGGGAGCAGACCCTCTGACAGCACTTTCCACAACAGCCACCTTCACGCCCTAAATCGCACACTGGCGCGGCTCGAACACCGAAGTTACCGACCGACGTCAGAGGATAGACAGGTAATAGGGACAAGAACAGCACACTGCAGCCCCTGGCATCGTATAAGGATGTTCATCTCTGGGATTCCACGGCGTATTTCTCATGGTGTACAACACCTGGTACGGGTTAGACCGTAGATTACGCTTGACCGCGGAAGACATACCTGAGAACGCCAATATCTGAAGGGACACTGGGAACGATTTAGGTCAGACCGATATGACATTTAGAACCACCAGATACGTCGGCTCACTCTATTGCACCGTACTACTTGTACACGGCCTGCTATGCGTCGGTTGTGCCTCAGGCGACGAGGCATCGACACCGACAGATACGTCGCAAGCGGACTCTGTAGAAACTGATACTCCCACGGACAGTGACGTTGTGACGCCGGATACTGCCACTGCCGTCGATGCGGGTCCTCCACGCAATCCCTATCCGGAGCCCGGTGCATGGGGCCCCCCTACCGGGCCCGGTGCACCAGCCATCAACTTCACAGAAGCAGAGCTGTACCAAAACTGCGCCTTTATCACTGGAGGGGTTACGGACACCGAAGACCACCACAACCTCGTCGTTATGTACGACGGACTGATGTTGATGCCGTGGGCACCTGAGTGGGGATTAGAAGGCGGTCTCAGCTTTTTTGATATCTCCGAACCCTGCGAGCCCAAGCTGTTCAGCGAAGGTCTTACTGAAGTTATGCGTGAGACCCACAGCATCGGCTTTTCTCACATTGATGGCGCCTGGGCTGTGACCAATCATATCGACTGGCCGGCCTTCTCTGGCGGTATTATGTTCTGGGATATCAGCGATATTACCGCGCCCAAGGTGGTCAGCACCTTGCTCATGCCAGGCTTCGGCTACCCTGATTCCTACGCGCGCGTGACGATGTCGGTCTTCTGGCAAGCCCCATATGTCTACGTAGCGGGGGCCGATAATGGTATCTACGTCATCGATGCGACCGACCCGACCACGCCCGAAGTGGTACACCAACATGTCTTCGAACCCGTCATGCGCACGGGACAAGTACAAGCGATTGGTAACCTACTCGTCGTCACCGCAATGGAGGGCCCACGCACCGTGCTCATGGACATCAGCGATCCAGCGTTCCCACAACCCATTCCTGGCGGCGATTATCTCGCGCGTGATGCTGCGGGCGAGCCGCGCGAAGCGTACTTCACCAATACGTACGGCCAATACATCTATTACGCCCGCAAAGAACAGGGCGGTGGTCTCATGATCTACGATATCTCGAATCCGGAGGAACCGACGTTTCGCAGCGACTACGTGTCGGATGGCAACGGCGGGTACGTCTTCGTAAAAGAAGACATCGCATATGTTGGTGAATCCAACTTTGCGGCGCTCTACGACGTCAGCGACCTGGATAATATAACTGAAATCACGCGCCTAACTCTGGAAGGTGACCTCGATACCATCACGCCCATCGGTAACTTAGCGATCCTATCGGTAGACGCTGACGGTAATGCTGGCGAAGCTACCACCGTTACACCAGCCCTGCAGGCGCCTGATAACTCACCACCACAAGTGCTATGGACCTGGCCTGAAGACGGTACCAAAGACCTTCCGCTAACCTCACGATTCGGGCTGTCATGTAATGAAATGATCGAACCTAAAAGCGCCTGGGCGGGCTCCGTTCGTCTCTACATCAAGGGCACGGACCCAGCGCTCACACGCGTTGAGGGGCATATCAGCGTACAGGAGCACATCGTGAACTTCGTACCGGCTGAACCACTGGCCCCCGGGACGACCTACGTACTAGAGGTGCCCGCCGGTGGCCTGACCGACTATTCGATGAACGCACTGGTCGACGCCGTTCGAATCGAAGTCACCACCTTCGGAATGCCATAAACGTGCGTCTATGGCTTGCCATAGCTGCGCTATTCGCCGTCATACTAGCTGGCTGCGACGGTTCCGAACCTCTGTCGAATCCCGCCGATATCTCGGTCGCAGATAGTGTAACCACTGCCGGTGACACCTACGTCTCCGATGCGAACGATGCGGCCAATGATAGCGGTGATAGCCAAGCTACAAACGATGCATCCGATACATTCGCTGCCAATGCCGGGCCTTCGTTGCGGGGCCTCGTGGGAGACCCCATCGTGCTGGACGGCTCTGCATCGACAGGCGCCATCAGCTACGAATGGTTTTTCGGTACCGGTGTCGGCAAAAGCGACACGAGCGACTCACCAATAGCAGAGACCACGTATAATACCCCTGGGCGCTACCAGGCAGTCTTGACCATTCGTAATGCGCTCGGCCAAAAGCGCACCGACTCAGTGGTCGTATCGATAACGCACCCCAAAACCCACACACCACACCACTCATCGAGTGTGATTGCTTTGGGTGATAGTCCTCCAACCTTTGCCGTCATTTCGCGCGATGGAGACACGCTGACTCGTATCGCCTGGGAAAACGGCGCGCTTGCTGAACCGCTTCGGGTCAAAACAGGTGATGAACCAACCTCTCTGGCCCGCAATGGTGATGCACTCCTCGCAGTGGTCTGCCGAAAAGATGCGGTACTTCAAATCTGGCCTGAACTACTGACCGATGCCCCCATCGACATCCCATTGTCCCGCCGCGGACTCCCGTACGGTGTAATCCCGGCGCCTATGGGTTGGTACGTGACCTATGAGGCCACTGGTGAAGTTGCGCACGCGGTCAATGGCGCTATTGCGACCGTGTGGCCGGTTATTGAAGATGCCCGGCACCTAGCCCAGCTACCTGATGGCCGCATCGCTGTAAGCCGTTTTCGGAGCACTGACTCGGAGGGCACCATCGCCATTCTCGATCCAGACTCAGGCCAAGTATCGCTGGTCCCGCTGATGTATGACCCACAAATTGCCTCCGACACCGAGATCGGCGGCGTCCCCAATTATCTTGGACCTATGCTCGTCTCTCCAACTGGGTTCGACGCGGTCGTACCCTCACTGCAATCCAACATCGGACATGGCGTATGGAATAACGGCATTGCATTTCGTCCAGATACCCACGTCCGCGCCATTGCGTCTTTCCTGACGCTCGTTCCCGGCGTGGCGGAACGGCCTGCGGAGCGAAAGCAGTTCGATTCGCGGGGACTCACCATGGCCGGGACCTTCAGCCAGTTTGGGGATTTCATCTACCTCGCCATGCGCGGCAGCCGGGCGATTGAGCGCTACGATGTACTCACCCAGAACCAGGCTGGAGTCGTTCTCGATGTAGGCTATGCCCCGGATGGCATCGCGCTAGCCGGCAATATTCTGGCGGTCGATACGACGCTTTCACGCGAGCTCGTACTCTTCGACGTAGGCAACCATGAGGGTGATTTCATCGAAGTCGCCCGTGCCCAGACCGTAGAATCCGAACCGCTTGACCCCATAATCCTTTTGGGTAAGCAGCTATTCAACGATAGCTTCGATGATCGACTGAGTCTCGATGGCTATATGGCCTGCGCGCACTGTCATCTCGAAGGCGATACCGACAACCAAGTGTGGGACTTTACCGACCGCGGCGAAGGCCTCCGCAATACGATTTCACTCATCGGCCGCGCAGGTATGGGCGACGGACCGCTGCATTGGTCGGCCAACTTTGATGAACTACAAGACTTCGAACTCGATATCCGTGACTTCTTTGGTGGAGACGGCTTGGTTCCGTTAGGCACTCCCATCGTGGGTGATACCCCGCTCGATACCGACCTCGCTGGGGTCTCCGATGCGCTCGATGCGCTCGCAGTCTATATGGCTGGGTTCGCTACCGCGCCAAGGAGCCCCTATCTCTCAGAGGACGGGTCGCTCACTCCTGAGCAGGCGGCCGGAAAAGCCCTATTCGAATCCACCGCGACAGAGTGCATGACCTGCCATACGGGCGAGCGCTTCACCGACAGCAGCTGGGAATCCCCTGGAGTGCCGCTGGTACACAACGTGGGCACCATCACCGCCGCGAGCGGTCAACGCCTCGGCGCCGCGCTCCAGGGGATCGACACGCCAACCCTGCGCGGCCTCTGGTCGAGCGCACCGTATCTTCACGACGGCTCAGCCCAAACCCTCGAAGATGTGCTCGTGGCGAAGAACGCCAGTAACCTACACGGCAAGACGAGCCAACTAAGCCCTACCGAGTTAGCCCAGCTCATTGCGTACTTGCTCACGTTATAAGTCCGCAACGTTGACGCTAATACACGTAGCTACGCATCAGAACTCGGCGATTAAACAGCGGGCTACCATCCTCTAGAGGCGGAGAACTAATGGGCAGTGGTCGCTCACTTCACGTACTACAGGAAGCTGGTCGACCCTCCCCTCGCCACAACCTACCGCATCGCAGTGCCCCGCCGAGTGTACTGCCGGCTTCCGTCTACGGAACAGAGAGCGCTCCACTAAAAAACCGTCGAGTAATGATGGCTTCCCCCGATACACATAGCTACAGCCCGGGCTAGGCTCAATGAGCCGCATACCCGATATCTTTGCGATGTCGCGTAATGTGCGGCGCTCGGTAACGGCCTCAATTCCAGGCGAGCATTTTGTACAGCCCATCGTATTGAAATCACCGGCTACCACCAGATGACCACGGACATCGCGAACCACCTCGGCTAACACATCATAGCTCTGCCGGCGTAAATCGTACGAGCGGCGTTTCACCCCCGACTTGAAGTGAACAGAGATGAACTGAATGTTTGTGCCATCAGAGAAGCGTAAAGGTACGAGCAACCCTGGCCGCAGCTGGTGTTTACAAGGGTCACGATGCGGATTGAATGCCGCCAACGTACGCGACGTGCCACGCCGCTTCGCACGCTTTGCATCCCAAATAATCGCAACATGGAGATTCGCGCCGCCTGGACAATTATCGTATTCGACCTCCCACCTGCCACCTGTGTGCTGGTTGAGCCGCTCCAACACTCGCTGCATCGCCGCCTGCGCGCGTGGCAAGGTTTTGATCTCTTGAAGTGCTACGGCATGTGCTCCCGTATGCGCGATAAGGCATGCGAGCCATTCGACATTTGTTTTCCGCCCGTCCTTCAGCGCTTTACGCCCCGGCTTTCCATCGGGGAACCAGCGTACATTGAACGTCGCTAACGTAGGTTGGCTACTTTGCATGTTTGCCGTGCGTAGCGATGAAAGACATGCCTCGAGTGACGCCGCGGGATGGGCCGCATCCAGCTTGGCGTGATGCGAGACGCGTGACGCCCGCGTCTTCGCTGGCGCTGATTGCTGCGCTTGAGCCACTCCTACGACGAGAGTGACTACAACGTATCCCGTTACCCGTATCATTGCGCTCCCGTCAGCCGGCTACCGAATCGGATTTCCCAGATTGTACGGACTGGGCGTTGATTCGTAATCGACTCCCTCTTCACGTTCACACTCAGGCGGGAAATATCGCCGCTTGTCAGCAAAGTACTGCGATCGCACATCGCCATCCGCTTCCCGGTTGTAGGTGAGAAATAACGCCCTACGACTCTTCCTGCCCAAGTTCGCTTTGGAGCGGTGCGGAATAAACGAATCAAAACAGACGATATCGCCGGCCTTCACTTCGAGCGAATTCCACTGCATTTGCGCTTCGAGCTCCGGATGTACCGTGCCATCCGCTGCGGTACGCAGTGTCGTTCCGACCGGCACTGGGGCCGAAAATTCCATGCAGCCGGTATCGACCGTCGCATCGTCCACCGCCACCATCATGGTGATGTGGTAGGTGTGCCCAAACGTCGCAAAGGCGGGAGCGTCTTGATGTGCAGTGAATCCGCCGCCGCCGGGCTTCTTGAAATTAATCTTCTCTTTATAGAGCACCGCCGGTTCGCCCATAAGTCGACTCACTATTGCAAGAGTCGCTGAACCGCGAACAAGCTCGCTAAGCGGCTCGTGGTAATCGGCAAAGTTCTCCATTCGGCACAGCACACGAGCACTCTCATTGGCCGATTCAAAGTACTTCATCCAGCGTCCGGGCGCCTCAGGCCAGGATTCCAGCTCATCGACCCATTGTTTCAATGCCGCAGCCGTCTCAGCAGAGAGCGCACCCGGTAGATGTAATCGGTGGTCTTGCGCCCATCTCTGGTCGGCGGCTGCATCAAGGGTCATTGTGAACATATATCGCTAAGCCTCACGTGATAGATGGTCAATGATCATAGCCCGATACTCGCTGAGGCGGGCCACCGTGATATCGGTGCGCTTCGCCATCTCGTCCCATTGCCGTACGGCGAGTATGTCTTTGAAGCACGGCTGCTGTTCAAACGACTGGGCCTCGAGCTGAGACATCGGGCCCCCTTGCCACTCGAGGGTACCGCGCGATGCGTCGGAGAGTCGGTTGAAGTAGGCTACTTTCCGGTAACAAAGATATCGTTTGGCGGCGACATGTCCTTTGACGATGTCGCAGACACGCCTAGAGAAACCGAGGCCAGCCAGCCAAGCCGCTCCAAGACCTTCATGATTGATAGTTCCTAAGCCTTCCATCCTTGGAGCGTCAGCTGCGATTAGGTGACCCACATCGTGCAATAGCGCGGCCAATATGAGCTCCGCATCTGCGGCAGTACGCCGAGCGAAATGCGCGGCTTGCAGGGCATGCTCCAACTGGCTGATAGGCTCGCCGATATACTCAGAATGATCAGAGGCTTCGAGCACCGATAGCACGAGGTCAGCGTTTGCTTGGACTGACTGCTGCATCTTCCGCCTTTGGCTATCCCGTAAGATATGTCCGCTAATATACGTTGGTGACTATTTGGAGCCTGCCTAACTCAATGGAGATACATGCTCCGAGCCTGACACGTCTCGATGACGAATCGACCTAAATGCCCTATTGCAGACGGGCTCCCGCAGGATAGGCATAGCTCACATGGTCATCATAGCCATACACCGTGACGCTCGCCGGGCCGGTGGCATCGATGATATGCACGCCATCGGAAATCAGGAGCTGTGCCGCCACGTAACCACCCGAAACGGGGGTGAAGTCCGTCACCGAATTCCCGTCGAGAGTCACAGTGACGCCCGATTGAGTGACAATATTTACGTAATCCTCTTTGTACTTGTCGGGAGCCACAAACACGAAGCGCTCTTGCCAATAGTCGGTTGGCACCAATAACGACATGGCCGGGTCGCCAATTGGCTTGCATTCCTTTCCCGGTTCTCCGTACAGGCTCGCTGCACACGCAAATCCCGGTCCGCAATCACTATCTTGAGTGCATGAATTTAGAAGACATACATCGACCGAGCTGCTGGAGCTGAATGGCTCGCACTTGTACGCATTGCCACCACAATCAGCCGGGGTATTACAGGGTCCCTGAACTACTCCTTCGTTGGCCGACGCCATAAGTTGCGCCACGAGCACCGGTTTGTCTGCAGTGACATACAGTGTCTCGGAAAAGGTGGTCATATAATGCTGTCCCGCGGACAGCGATATGACCTGACCGACCCCATTTATTGTCAGCGTGACATTCGTATTATTTTCTGACGCCACTACCTTCACGTAATCGTAGTCCATAGGTCTCGGCCAGTAGCGGTATGCAGCATACTTCGTGCCCCAGGTACTGATTGGTGGAATCTGTTGCTCAAGATGGTCAGAACAGCATTCAGTGTCCGGACGGGCGGCAACATGTCCGCTGTAGACCATGACCCGACCCGCCGCATCCACCAAGCTACCCGTTAGGTCGCCGTTAGCTGACTCAAACGCCATCACTTCACCCGGGGCAACTACGAAATCATAGGACGTGCCCCCGGTGATGGTGGGAATCTCTCCCCCTCCTTCCACAGTAGATGTCGGAGTCACCGTGACTGGTACTGATGAGGTGTCGGCACCGACCACCACAAAGTAACCAGGGAATTCATTGCCTCCACCAAGATTCGAATGCGGCATCGATATCACGCGGTATGTTCCGCCCTGCGCATCGGCCGGGAGCAAAGTAGACGCATCATTCGAAAAGACGTCTGCATTTGAATACGGGTTGAACTGGAATGCCGCTACCGGCCCGCTAGTCACGATGTGAATACCCGCATCGAAACGCCCCGTTCCGGTGAGGCCGTAGCTGCTATCCACGGGGAAGGTGAGTAATCCTCCGGGCGGCACAGAAGCTGCCTGCACATACCCATTCGGAGAGGTCACTTCGACATCGACACTGGCCGTTTCTTCCGTGTTAGACACCACCAACACGAAGGGCGCATTCTGCGCATCTAAGTACTTGGCAGGAGTTGAGACCTGCGCATTGCGGAGATCGACCGCCCAGAACTCGCAGCCCACATTCGTTCCCGCCAGTTTGCCGAATCCACCGCACTCTGACTGACAGACACCAACCGAGTTACAAAAGCCGCCAGCTACTCCGCAGTTTTCAGAAACTACCCAGGCAGACGCATCATCAGCGCATATTTCGGATATATCCCCATTGCATTGGTATGTCCCCGGATAGCAAAATATACATACGCCCTGCGGCGCGCAGTTCGGCAAGTCCGAAGGACAATCGGTATCCTGAACACAGGAATACTCTGTTGGACTGGAACCGTCGTCAGCACCTAAATTTCCGTCGGGACCGGCACTACCTCCTGAACCTTCGCCAGTCTCTTCTCCGGTGTTGGAGCTAGAATCAGACGTCGAAAACCCATCCACCTGTTCAGATGAAGTATCTACCGATGACATGACATCCTCTGAGCCACTGGTACCGGTACCCAGACCGTCGCTGCCAGCATCGGATAACATCGCATCTATATCTGGAGCATCAACATCAGGAAAATTCAGGTCGCCCGGTCCTAGGCATTCGCATGGCAGGAATCCGGTCCCAGCATCATTGCAGCTCTGCACCCCTCCCTGCTGACCGACGCAAAGACAAACTTGCGTCGTCCCAGGCACACATCCTTCGCTAGCCCCGCTGCGATTTTGCGAACAGCCAATAGCCAGCAGTGATCCCACCATCAGTACGATCCACATGCGCTGATTCATCCTTCCTCCAATCCATGCCGAGAGACCAGGCCCATAGTCTACCTTGGTTCGGTAACAGCGCCACCCAGAAAGGGTGCCGGTTTTACGACAATGTCCGTCATGGTTGATATTCCGGCCCCTCCGCTTCTATACATTTCGTAAACGCGCAGTATCCACCGATGTAAGCCCCCGAGTCATACGTTGTAGTTGATGTACGGCCCTGTCGCGACATAAGCTGCACACATGCACCGTGCGCTTCCATTGGTTTGGTTCATCTTACTGCTCTCCTGCAGTGAAACTCAAAGCGCCGCCGCAGGAGCCGAGGTGCCGGCCGAAAGCGATGTCCGCGATGCATCCACCAGAGCGCCTGATGAACCCACTGTACGTGACCTGACGGTATCGCTTGAGCCACCGGGAAATGGGTATCAGATAATCACTCCGCCATATGTTGTTCCACCAGGTACTGAAGTAGATATTTGCACCGTAGTTCGCGTCGCCCCTAAAGCAGGTGAGCGATTCACCTGGGCCCATCGCTTAGAAAGCTTAGTATCGGAAGGCACACATCACATGAATGTCTTCATTGGGCAGTTTTCGTTTCTCGACGGATACCTCGGCGATGGCGCGTCCGAAGGCGCCCTGGATAAATCTCTCGGCCAGTATCCCTGCGATGAAATCGATGTGATGGAATCTGCATTTCCGGTGTTCCCGAGCCAGCAGCAAAATCAGCACATTGTCATGCCAGAGGGCGTCGCAATACCCATGCCACTTCCGCTCGTACTCATTGCTGGACATCACTACATTAATCCCACCACAGAGCCTGTCCGCATCAATGCGGCCCTCAACATGGAAGATATCGCATCGAGCGAAGTCAAAGAGGTCGCTGGCCTCGTCTTCGACGTGGCACCAACCAATATCCCGTCCGGAACGCGAAAGGTAGAGCAAGCAACATGTATATTCGAACAGGACACAGAAATGGTCCTGGTCAGCACACATAACCACGCATGGACAGAATGCGCGACGCTCAATCATTTCGACGGAGAAACCCAGACGGTGGCAGTGGACCCATTCTACGTCAATCGGAATTGGGACCAGCCTCCCATACTCAACTTCGACGTGGGCGAATTCACAATGAAAGCCGGCGACGGCGTCCATTTCGCATGCCATTATAACAATTATACGGACCGCACACTCATAAACGATGGAACCGCGGATGGTGAGATGTGTGTCTTTGCTGCGGTAAGCTATCCACTGCCCTTTACGGTGCCCGAAGTCGAATCGGTTCTATCTGGAGACGAACTCGCCGAACTGCTCAACTTCATGGATGTGGCGCTCGGCCCGTGCGATAGGCTCGAGCTAGACACGCCTTCCCCGTGGCCCACCGGTACCCGTGCCACATCCGATAGCTCCACGTGTACAGGACTCTCGCAAACGGTCGGGAATTAGTCCGGAGTAAACCTACATCACTCAGTCCATGGTCCCACCCACGTATCGAGAGCGACACCTGTGCACTGTCGGTTGTAACCCATGGGAAACATATAGCCGCGTAGAGGAAAATAAGCACGACATGTCGACGTTGAAATATGCCATACTCATCGCCCGGGTATGTTTGCAAAGTCGGAGGAATCCATGCGACGAGGCTTTTTCGGCGTCGCGGTACTTATTGCTTCTCTTTATGGGTGCAATGAGACCGAAGTTGGCTCGATGGTTGGGTTGACAGATGAGGAATTATGTCACCAACACGACGGACTGGAATATCACTGTCATAAGTTGGAACACCAGGTAAACCCACCAGACCTACCTGATATCTTTGCAACTCCGGATACGGGCACGATCGAAAAGGAGATCGACTGTGACGAAACTCCGGGAGCGTTTGGATGCCCCTGCACTGACAACAATATTTGCAAGACGTGTAGGTAGGTAGCGGAAGAGGTTGGAATCTGAACACTGGATTGGAAATGTGTATACATGTAACAATTCAATACAGACATCACGTGAGGTGTTGTGTAGTTGTGTTGTCAGATAATACAGCCACTGGTCAGGCAGGGGATATTGTACTCAACAGCCTGCTCAGATCTTCACCACTGTCACCATCTGCAGATCTGCGCTATGTATCACCTATCAGCATGTCCACATTGTCCAGATGTTCTGCACACCTATCCCCTGGA
>PKDL01000265.1 GCA_002863065.1 Pseudomonadota bacterium | reverse complement strand
AATGATAGCTTGAAATGGCTGGGGTTCCGCCTTGAAACACTCGGTCTCTCAGAACCAGATGAGCTGGCACTCATTGACCGCTCAGACCTCTTACCGGCGCCACTGAGTGACACCGCTCGTACTGCGCTGTCCAGACAGTGGCCGCTTGAAGTCGACCTCGGTGATAGTGCGTATGATGTGTTTTACGACTTTGACAAACGGCTCGTAACGCTGAATCGGACGAGAGGAGGTCGCAAAGACCTCCCTTCAATGAACTACTTACCCGCATTCCGTGGATTCGGCGTGGTGGTCACCTATAACGGTAAACGTCGCATCTTGCGCCCACGCTGAAACCACCGTCTACGGCTGGCAAGCGTCACCGATATCATCGCCATTTGTGTCAGCCTGGTCAGGATTAAACACCCAAACACAATTGTCGATAAGGTCTGGGACACCGTCCTCATCGTTATCGTTCTCACAAACGTCACCAATCGCATTGAAATTGGCATCGACTTGTTCAGGGTTGACCAAGAAGGGACAATTATCCTCCCCGTTGGTAATTCCGTCTCCGTCCAAGTCGTTCTCACATGCATCGCCGTTTCCATCTCCGTCTGTGTCTATCTGGTCTGCATTCGCCACAAGACGACAGTTATCCACCATATTTGCAATACCATCACCGTCGAAGTCGCCTTCACATGCGTTGCCCTGGCCGTTGAAATTGCCATCCGCTTGGTCTGGGTTCGCCACCAAGAAACAGTTGTCACATCCATCTCCTACGGAATCGTTATCAATGTCGGATTGCGCGGGGTTTGATTGCCAAACACAGTTGTCATTGGCGTCATTTGTCCCGTCACCGTCCCAATCACTGCACGCATCTCCGTTCCCGTCGAAGTTCCAGTCCGCTTGCGCTGCATTCCATACCCCCGGGCAATTATCTATTTGGTTCGGAACACCATCATTATCCCAATCCACCTCGCATGCATCGCCGACGCCGTTGCTATTCGCATCTGCCTGATCCGGATTGGATACCCCGGGGCAGTTATCAAACTTGTCTTTTACGCCATCACCATCGAAATCGTTTTCACAGGCGTCGCCATCGCCATCGCCATCGGTATCAGCCTGGCCAGGGTTCGGAACGAATGGACAGTTATCTTGTGGATCGAGTACGCCATCCGCATCAAAATCACCTTCGCAGGCATCGCCAGGACCTTGAAAGTTTGAATTTTGCTGCTGTGGGTTAAAGACGAGCACGCAGTTATCGCAAGCGTCCCCTACCCCGTCCTCGTCTCCATCATTTTGTCCAGCATTATTGGTGATTGGGCAGTTATCTTCCGCATCACCGACACCGTCCCCATCAATGTCAGAGCAACTATCGCCGATACCATCAAAATTGAAGTCTCCCTGCTGCGGGTTAAATGATGTAGGACAATTATCCGCAGGGTCCAACACTCCATCGGAATCACTATCAACCGAGCAAGCATCGCCAATGCCGTCTTCATCTGAGTCCTCTTGCGACGCATTAGCGATGAAGGGGCAGTTGTCATCTGGGTTGTTTACACCGTCCCCGTCGAAATCGCTCTCACAGAGGTCGCCCTGGCCATCACTGTCGGTATCCAACTGCTCGGGGTTGAAAACAAAGGGACAATTGTCGTCATCGTCTGCGATCGAATCCGCGTCAAAATCGCTTTGACATGCGTTTCCAATGCCATCTTCGTCCACGTCTACCTGCTCAGCGTTACTGACGAGGAGACAGTTGTCACAGAAATCACCCACTCCATCGCTATCTAGATCGCTCTGCCCGGGGTTGTATAGCGTCAGGCAATTGTCAGTATCATCCGGTGTTCCATCACCATCTTGGTCCGTCTCGCTTGTGTCGTAGACGGACTGCGGGCCTGCATCCACCGGCACTGGTGGTCCCGAATCCGGCAATACACCAGCATCATCGGATGGCGAACTAATCGTGTCCAACTCGGGTGCCGGCGTCGTTATATCTAGGGTTGAACTGGAACTCGCGTCTGAAACATCGTCAGAAATGAGTGGTCCGTCGTAAACACACACACCGGCATTGGTATCGCAGACATAGCTTTCAGGACAGCTGTCATCGCTCGCGCATTCACCAAAAGACTGCGGAGGATTCGTACAAGCCCCATCGATACACACTTCACCGGTAGCGCAATCAGACACAGTCTCACAGGCTTCAGTTCCGCCAACAAAGACGCATTCGTCGCGCGACTTGTCACATACATATTTGGCTGGGCAGTCTCGGTCAGTACTGCACTGTCCCAATGTTTCTGGCGCCACTTGGCAGGTGTTGCCTAAGCAAACTTGACCTAATGGGCAATCGGTAGTGAGAACACACGGTAGAGCATTCGGTTCATCTGATCCACAAGCGACCACTCCGGCAGAGCATACGAGCAGTACGAGGAAATCGAGAATGACATTTGTCGTGATCGTCCGTTGCATTGAATACTCCCGCAGCACTTGAGCCTACGACCATAATACGTTGATCACGGGAGAATATAACACGGAGCACACGGCAGAACTCAATACGCGCTGTAGCTAGCGATGCACGGTAAAAAGCGTCCCTCTGGACGGCCAAGCACGGGCATTGATCTACATCAGCATGTCATCTAATCTCACTGTATGAAACGTAGTCCATTCATTCGCCGCTATTTAGCCCTATCGCTCTTCCTCTCATTCACCCTGATAGGATGCGCTAGCGCAGCAGGAGGCGGCTTGTTCGGTATCACGACTGCGTTGTTGGTCACGTTCACCATCGCGGCATGTACAGCGGATGATACTACGGTAACGGACGTCACATCAGACGTCTCGTCTGCAGGTGATACCAACACACCCACCTCACCACCAGACACGATCACCGCGCCATCCGATACGGCAGATTGCGATGGGGCTTGGGAAAGCTGCTGCACAGACGGTGTCATTGCTGAATGCTGCTGCCCAAGTGGCGCCGAATGTAATTACGGGTCCTTCAACATCTGTGGCGATGGATCCTGCGTTTATGGAAATTGCTCGACGGATATTGGCCAACCAGAGGATATCAGCCAACCAGAGGATATCAGCCAACCAGAGGATATCAGCCAACCAGAGGATATCAGCCCACTGGAAGATACAGGAGCACCGGAGGATGCCGGGCAACCGGTAGCTTTAGACACCGAGGGTCCCTCATCCTCGGACACCAACTCTGAAAATGACGTCTCCGAGCCATGCGATGGCAGCTGGGAAAGTTGTTGTACTGATGGGGTGGTATCCACGTGCTGCTGCCCAATCGGCGTCGCCTGTAATTATGGTGTCTTCGAAACCTGTGATGATGGTTCCTGCGCTCTCCCCGGGAATTGTACTGAGGGCATGTAGCGTTTCCGATGATACACGTACTATTTTTTTTACGAATCACCATAATGGTTTAGGTTTTCTCCCATACTGCCGACTTTCTACTTTGGCTATCCAGAAGACTTGGGGGATTCGTGGCGAACGCACTTGCCGAAGTTCGGGCGATGGGAGAAACCGTCGAACTAAAGCGATATCGCTCACTCGCAAGCGGGTCAGCAGACGTGGTTCTGCTCTTCGATCAGAATCTGCGACTAAAGTATGCATCTCGCGATACATACCTACTAGACACGGCGCCGGCTGACACATGCTGGAAACGCTTCCTCGACCGAATACACACCTCAGACCGGATGCATGTGATGCAAGCGCAGAACAAGGTCCGCTCGACAGCAGGGTCAGCAGAGCACCTGGAATTTCGTATCGCCACAGATATTGGGACACGCTACATCAGCGGCCGTGTGTGCAATCTGTTGCAGGATGATTCAGTGCAAGGTGTCGCTTTCTATCTCTCCGACGTTACCGCACAGTGGACACTAGACGAGCTAACTGAGCTCCATAGCAGACCCTGGTTCATAGACCGACTCGAGCGTACTAATGGCTCACATCGAGAAATCGGTGCCATGTACGCTGTACTGCATATCCAACTCAACCAGTACCATCAGATACGAAGAAGCTTTGGTAACGATGTGGGACAAGCACTGCTACGAGCCGCAGCCGATCGCCTGAGGAATCGTCTACGCCGTGCTGACCCGGTCGCACGCATCGGTGAGAATACATTCGGCGTTATCATGGAACATGTGCAATCAATCTCTGATGCTGAGCAATTTGCTGCAAACATCGCGGACCTCATGGATGCGCCGTTTTTCGTCTGCGGACAAGAGCTCTGTGCCACCGTCTCCGTCGGAATCGCCGCATCCCAATCCGTAGACGGATCTCCGGAAGACGTCTTACAAGCTGCCGCAATATCCGTGCGTGGTGCGCGCCCGCGAGGTCATTCGTACCACACAACATACGAGGCACGCGCTCAAGAGCAGGCTAAGCAGCGCCTCCTGCTTGAGCTCGATTTACGCTCAGCGCTCACCCGGGGTGAATTCCACCTAGTCTACCAACCTATCCACGACGTACAGAACGAACGAGTCGCGGGGTGTGAAGCACTAATCCGATGGATTCATCCCGAGAAGGGTTTTATATCACCTGCAACCTTCATCCCAGTCGCTGAGGAAGCAGGCCTCATCAACGATATCGGTGAGTGGGTTCTTCACGAAGCTTGCAGACAATCGCAGCGTTGGCGAGGGAGTGGTCTCGAGCTACTAAAAATCGGAGTAAATATCTCGGCCGCGCAACTCCACCCAGAGTTTTTAACCGTGGTGGATTCCGTGTTGGATGAAACGGGTATCAATCCGCGCTGCCTAAAGCTAGAGGTCACTGAGACATCGATCATCGATAGCCCAGAAGAGGCAACGGACACACTGCTAGCGCTAAAACAGCGCGGTATTGGCCTGGCATTAGACGACTTTGGTACCGGCTTCTCATCTCTGAGCTACCTCCACCGCTTCCCTTTTGACACTATCAAGATCGATCGCGCATTCATCAAACATCTCGGAACGCAGGAGTCGGATGGTAAAGATGAAGCCCTAGTCAAGACCATCGTAGGGCTCGGACAGAACCTCTCCATGTCCACTGTAGCCGAAGGCATAGAGTCAGAGGAACAACTCGCAATGGTCACATCCTGGGGTTGCGATTTCGGTCAGGGCTACTTTCTTGCCCGGCCCATGAAAGCCGAACAATTTTCCGAGCACCTGCGTACAGCGACGCTTGGCTAGGTCGACTCAGTAGTCCCTTTGCTCTCTGTACCTACTCCACTACGTAGCAATTCAGTCATTACCTCGGTGCATACGCCATGCAGTTTATCTACGGCGTTATTGAAGATGGTCCCTTCGTCGGCATCCACAGCTGGGGGATAAATGGGTTTGCTTAGGGTGTGAGATAGAGGCACTGGACGCGGAATGAGTCCGCCTGGCCCGACGCCGCGAAACAGGGGCAATGGCAGCCTGAATTGGTCATAAACACGACGGGTAAGGTCAGAATCGACGACATCGTATAAGTCATCGGCTTTCGGGCATGCCGCCATCACTAAAGGTGCACCGGTGCGGACTGCGAGGCGTGCGAATCCTTTTCTATCTTCCCAGCGCACTTGGTACCGCTGTTCTTTGGTGCGTAAAGCTTCCTTCATCCCACCGGGTGCAACCACAACCAGCAACCCATCCTCCAAAAGCCGCTCACCGCCACCTTGAGAGGCTAACACGCCACCAAGAGACGAAACGAGCTGAGATAAGCCAGGCAGCTGGAAGAGGCGTCTGTCACCCAAGCCGCGGGGGAGCCGGCCCAGTCGTTCAAAAATCGTCAGCATCAATAACATGACGTCATACGTGGCCAGACTGTGGTTCACCACGATCAAGCATCTTCCTTTAGGAATGTGCTCAATGCCATGCACCTGATACGAATGCCGAGACTGAAGTTTATCTAGGACGCTGACAAGAACCTGCATTAGCGGAGAATGCATATCCAGACCATCTGGAAGCGGCTCCAGCGGCGGTGCGGTCTTATTGGGATCGTTGCGCTTCGACATTAGAGGACGCACGCTACCGCTAGTCACCACCAGGAGCAACAGTGACGCACCACTTTACCAGTGAAAGGGTCCATTCGCGTACGGCTCGCCGTGAGAGGGCTACAGTCTTCTTTGGGTCCCGTCAGGACATAACAAACAAACCCGGCACCAGTAACTGAGTCCCATGCGGGGCAGAATCAGCTCGGTTAGAAGGCACTTCTGGAGGAGCAACCGACATACGCGGCCGACCTCTCAAGTCCACACCGGCAGCACGTAGTCGAACCTTCACATCTTCAAAGTGTAAGCCCAGTGATGCAGCGATCGAATCCACTCGCCCGTAACGACGCCAAAGGCGACGCCATGCTTCATCGGTATCCGCTAAAGCACGGAATCGGCCACGTGATGTCGCACCATTCGAAGTTTGCTCGTGCGCACTAAGAACCATGGGCTAGATCATGCTACGAACGGGAGCACTACGCCAGTTTTCCACATAAAAAGATCTTCAAAAATACCAAGGGATCTCAGCTATCTAGCGCTCAATCGATCTAACAGATCGATATCACTCGGAAGTTTCTTCATGGGGTAGAGCGCGAGATGCCTTCTCCACAAGACCCGACACCCCAAATCGCCGGTGCAACTCGTGCTCTACTCTGTGAAAATCAACACCTCGTGATGTCAGACCGACCAAGGCGAAATATAGCAAATCGGCACATTCACTGATGACCCGTTCATCTGATTCATCACCCAGTGCAACAGAAAGCTCATCTGCCTCCTCGCGCAACTTGATCCCAATCGCGTCTGTTCCTTGGGACAACAAGCGGGCTGTATAGGACGCGTCTGGAGACCGTCCCACGCGCGTTTCTAATACCTCCCGCAATCGACTCAGAACGGACGGCGGAACCGGAGGCTCACGAATATCCGCTACTTGCGAGCGAAAAAAGCAGGTCGGTTCGCCAACATGACAAGCGGCTCCAACCTGCTCGACCAACAGGAGTACAGTGTCTCGGTCACAATCCAATCGTATGTCAGCCACTGACTGGGTATGCCCGCTCGTTTCACCCTTCCTCCACAACGACTGGCGGCTACGGCTGAAATACCATGCCTGCCCCGTCTCATGCGTTAATTGCCAGGCCTTCTTATTCATCCATGCCATCATGAGAACACGACCAGTCACGACGTCTTGTGCGATCGCCGGAACGAGTCCATCCGCGTTGAATGCAGGCTCAGGGGGCTGATGAGTGTAGTCGCTAGACATCACGATTATCCTCTCTAGGTTGCCGGCCGTACCGGCACTCCGTGCTGCTCGAGATAGTGTTTGACGTCTGCGATACGCAGTTCGCCAAAATGGAATACGCTGGCTGCCAAAGCTGCATCGGCTTGACCCTCAACTAAACCCTCACGAAAATGATCTATGCCCCCAACACCACCTGAAGCTACCACTGGAATGGTCAGCAAATCATTACATTTGCGAAGCAAACGTATATCGTAACCGTCCCGGGTTCCATCTCGATCCATCGACGTAAGCAGTACCTCGCCAGCGCCGAGTTCTGCCACCCGCTCCACCCACTCTAAAGCATCTACCCCAGTATCTACCCGGCCACCGTGAGAAAATACGCGATAGCCAGTGTCGGTCTGACGCGCATCCACCGCACATACAATTGCCTGGTTACCAAACGCGTCAGCACATCTTGTAAGAAGACTCGGGTCGCGTAACGCGGCAGAATTAATCGCCACTTTGTCCGCACCGGCTCGTAACAACCGTCGAACATCCTCTACCGACCGTACACCGCCACCCACGGTGACTGGAACATACACCTGATCTACTGTCCGTTCGACGACCGATACCATCGTGTCTCGTTCCTCGTGACTCGCCGTGATGTCGAGAAAGCAAATTTCATCAGCTCCCTCTTCATCATAGCGACGCGCACTCTCAACGGGATCACCGGCGTCACGCAGCTGCACAAAGTTCACGCCTTTGACCACCCGCCCGTTTGCGACATCTAGACACGGTATTATTCGTTTCGCCACCATGCATAGAGAATGCAGAAGTCCACGCAGACGAGCAAGCCCGATTACACACACCGTACTGGTAAACATCAGACCTCTTCGCCGGTGACATACAAGGCCCCACGGCCTCATCCAATCTGATAGGCTGACGACATCTAAAGCACGGAAAAGCTCGAATCACACGGCCCAGCATGGGGATGACCATGGCGAGATACTTACTCATACTGACGTTGTTCTGGCTCGGCGGATGTCAATACGAAGGGAATTCGCCTGAGGTCGGAGATGCGCAACAAGACCCATCTCAGACTGCCACCGGCTCGTCAGATTACCCTCCCCTTCCAGAAGGCTGGTTCAACTTCATTACCGACGAATTTATCGTCGAACCCGGTACAGAAAAATACTACTGCTTTTCGATGACGCTTGAAGATGACCTGATCATTGATCGGCTGGAGTACTACTCCAATCCAGTGGTACATCATTTCCTTCTCGCTCGAACACTCGCACCCGAGCCGGATGGATTTGCCGAATGCCCCGTATTATTCCGGACCACATGGGTACCTTTGTTTGGGACTGGCACACGGGATGACGCGGTAGAAATACCATCCGGACACGCACATCGGCTCAAAGCAGGCGATCAACTGATGATTCAGCTGCACTTGCTGAATACTTCCATCGATACCATCACCACCGACGTATCTATCCGCATGCGTCCTGCGGCGGATCCGGAGGCAAAACCCGTTGGTATATACGCCTTTGGTACCAACAACATTCTGCTCCCGCCGGCCCAAACGTCTTCCGTACGAAATGACTGCGAAATCCCAGAGAATAAAACGATCGATATCTTTGCGTTCTTCCCACACATGCACCAACTCGGGCGCTCAATGGAGCTTGAGATACGCGGCGAGAATGGGAAGTGGGAACAAGTATTTGTCGACGACGCGTTCAACTTCGATGAACAGTCGATTCAACCGACTGTCCTGCAACTACGTCCAGGCGATCTCACGCGAACCACCTGCACCTATAACAACATAACTGATGAAACAGTGTCGTTTGGGGATAGCAGCTTCGATGAGATGTGCTACCTGGTCGCGTACACTACGTCGCAACCTGGGCTCGATGGCTGTCTCGATCTCACCACACCCGCCGGAGACGATGGAACAGATGCACCTCCCCAAAATAACGATAGCGGGTCTCCACCGGAGGATGGCATCTGTGGCCAAGGCCCGGCCAATGCACTGGGTATCGGTCTACCTTGCACAAAAGGTGGAGAAGAATGCGGGCCGGGGACTTTATGTTCACTCGACCAAGGGCAAACTCCGGATGGCACTACGGGATTCTGCTTATCTATTGGTGCATGCCAGTCAACGAATGACTGCGGTGGAGGAAGTGCCATATGCTGCGCTCCAGCCGAGGGGGGTGGCATCATCAATATATGTCTTCCCTCTGCCTGCAGACCCGCAGGTTGTGCACTAAAGCCGTAAGTGACTCCGGCTATTCGCTTGACCGTCTACTAACCTGCCGTTAGCTTCCGGCGTCCGCATTCAACCGGTAGATGCACAAGAGATGCGTTCTACGACCTGAACCGCGACCAATACGTGAACAACAGCCTCCGGGAAAATAGAGTGGAAGATTACAATAAGCTCATGACGGTGCGTCTCGACAAAGTCGAACGTCTACGTGAACTCGGTGAAAATCCCTACGCTAATGGCTTTTCAATCAGCCACACGCTTGCCCAGGTACGAAAAGAAGCGGACGAGTACGCAGCGGAGATGTCGACCATTGATGAGGCATCTCCCCGGTATCAGGTAGCAGGACGCGTGATGGCCATCAACCAGATGGGTAAGGCCAGCTTTGTTCGACTTCGTGACCGCTCAGCAACGGTTGACGAGCCGAACTTTCAAATCTACGTCCGGAAAGATCGCATTGGCGACGATGCATACTCCCAATTCAAGCAAATGTTGGACCTTGGAGATATCGTTGGGGCGGTTGGTCCGGTGTTCCGCTCACGCCGCGGCGAGCTCAGCCTGGTGGTAGAAGAATTCCATCTTTTGACCAAGAGTATCCGCCCACTCCCGGATAAGTGGGCTGGTCTCACCGATAAAGAAACGCGCTTCCGTCAACGCTACGCGGATTTGATCATGTCATTGGAGGTTCGAGAAACCTTCCGGACCCGTGCGAAAATCCTTCAATACACACGGAACTTTTTCGAATCTCGCGACTATATGGAAGTCGAAACACCCATGATGCAGGTCGTCGCTGGTGGTGCGACTGCTCGTCCCTTTGAAACATTCCATAACGCGCTAGGAATACCTCTGTACCTCCGCATTGCTCCTGAGCTCTACCTGAAGCGACTGGTAGTTGGTGGTTTTGAACGCGTGTTTGAGCTCAACCGAAACTTCCGCAACGAAGGCATGAGCCCAAAACATAACCCAGAATTTACCATGCTGGAGTTCTACCAAGCGTATGCAACATATGAGGATTTAATTGAGCTGACAGAAGAACTTCTCGCTGGAATGTGCCAATCGGTGAGGGGCGATTCGAGTATCGCTTGGGGTGAGCACGAGATTTCCTTTCAACGTCCATTCGCTCGATTCACGGTGCAAGAGGCGCTTGTCGAACTAGGCGAAGTCCCCCATGAAAGGACAGAAACTCTGGATGAACTCCAGTCCGTGGCCAAAGAACGAGGCGTACACTGTGAGGCCACTTGGAGCTATGGGAAGTTATTGGTACACCTCTTTGAAGAGCTCTGCGAGCCCAAACTGATACAGCCAACCTTCATTACGAAGTATCCCGTTGCAGTGTCTCCCTTATCTCGGAAGACGGATGGTGAGCCAGATTGGGTCGATCGCTTCGAACTTTTTATCGGCGGCAATGAGGTGGCAAATGGCTTCTCCGAGCTCAACGACCCAGGAGATCAAAGACAACGATTTGAAGACCAAATGCTGGAACGCGAAGCAGGTGATGACGAAGCTCACCCAATAGATAATGACTACATCCGGGCGCTTGAGTACGGATTACCACCGACGGCTGGTGAAGGTATTGGTATCGATCGACTTGTGATGCTGTTGACTGGTCAGCAAAGCATCCGTGAGGTGATCCTCTTTCCCCACATGCGTCCCGAAACTAACGAATAGCAGATGGCGCAGCCCATACCGATCGCTGGATTGGCAGCGGGATATATGCTGCTCTCGTTATTCGCGATCTGGGCGCTATACCTCTCGCTTCCGCTGCAGGTCCGGCTCATTCGATCCCTGTTCAATATACTGGGCCGACGGAATGACCTTCGCACGATGCTCTTTGGCGTATTTGTACTCATTAGTACGCCGCTGGTCATTGGGAGTGCTCTCACCGTTCTGCAAAAGGCTCCTCCTGCTGTGCAGTACTACCTACTGACGGGAGCCCAGTTGCTGGCCGTTGTGCAATCAGTACTCCTGATCGTCGCGTTCATTACTTGGCTGGTCATGTTTGGTGTACGCTTTCTGGGACAACCGGTGTTTGCGCGCCGTTATGAATTATTCGTCGGATGGAACCTCCTCCGTAGTCATTCGACCAAGCAACATCAGCCAAGACCTTTCGAGGGGGCCACTCCCCCAGCTCAATGGACAACGCAGCTCCTCGGCATTCTTTTTCTTCTCGTCCTGGCAACGTCATTTACGGTCCAGTGGCCGGTGTTGCTCGATACATATGCAGATATCGTCCCATGGCTACGTTGGGGAATCGGTAGCTCGGCAGTTCTATTGTTGACATGGCCGCTGCGTCGGACACCGGCCCCCGGCTCTGTGGACCGGCTCGACCGCTTGGAAGCGAGGGCTAAAAACCTACCGGATGTCCTCACAGTTACCGCCAACACGTTTATATCCATCGTAGGAGTCGGCGTTGGTGTGTGGGCGGTCATCGTAGTTCTTAGTGTAATGAGTGGGTTTGAAAATGACTTGCGAGACAAGATTCTAAAAACCAATCCCCACGTAGTGATTCAAGATGATGAGCCGATGGAGGGGATACCGAACTACCGGAATACTCTGCAGTCAATACGTGAACTGGACGGCGTGATCGCGGCCATCCCCTATGTCCAAGGCGACGTGATTGTCACAAGCCGAGAAAACAGAAACATCTCGTTGTCTTTGCGTGGGATTACACCAAGTGACCTATCCCAAAGTGAGCACCACCTAGAATCGAGCATGGTGTCTGGAAGCACCGAAAACCTGATGTACCCCGAGCGCTTGATTCCAACCTCACGATGGAGACTAGGACATACGCCCGAAAAAGAAGCTGAGTCTCCGCTCCCTGACATCCCGACACCCTCAGAAGATGATATTGAACCAACGCCAATACCGGGTATCGAATCAACCGAACTAGAAACCATGTCTTTTGGAAGGGTTACCACTGCCGACGAAGGACTTCGACCCGGCATCCTGCTAGGTGAGGAACTCGCTATCAGCTTACGCGTCGGTGTTGGCGGAGAAGTCACCGTCGTCTCTCCTCGTGACGACGCCGGATTTCTCGGAATTCAACCGAGGGCTCGTACGTTTCGTGTGGCGGGCATATTTCGAACTGGGATGTACGAGTTCGATTTAAAGCTGGCGTACATTCGCATGTCGGAGGCGCAACGGTTCTTCCAACTAGGAACAGATATCAACCGTATCGAATTACGCCTCAGCAATGTCGATACCTCGACCGAAGTGGTTCAAGCCCTCGCACCCATACTAGGAAACACCAAGTCGTTAAACGCAGTGGACTGGAAACAACTCAATAGGAATCTGTTTTCCGCATTACAGCTGGAGAAACTTGCCATGCTCGTTGTGCTCCTCATCATTATCGCAGTCGCCGCACTCAACGTGCTCGGCTCGTTACTCATGCTGCTACTGGAACGTGGGCGCGAGGTGGCAATACTGAAGTCACTGGGCGCCACGCGTGGAGAGCTGCGGCGCATTTTTATTTCACTGGGCTCCGTCGTAGGCACCATTGGCTCATCGGCCGGCCTGCTAATGGGACTTGCTACGGTCGGATTTATCCGCTACGTGGGCGTCCGGATGCCTCGTCAATACTACGTCGACCAACTACCAGTGCATGTGGACCCACTCACCATATCGCTCATTTTCTTCTTGGGTATAGCGCTATGTGTTGCTGCCACACTTTATCCGGCATTCATGGCATCGCGTGGCAGGCCAGTAGAGGGGTTTAGAAATGTCTAGCGATACGCGCGACGCGAATACAGTGCTGATGAATGTGGAAGCACTTCGCAAGAACTTTACCTTTGAAGGCGAAACTATCCCGGTGCTTCAAGGTCTTGATCTCACGATCTACCGGGGAGATATGTGCTCTATTGTTGGCCAATCCGGTGTGGGTAAGTCCACCCTGATGCACATTTTGGGGGCCCTCGACCGGCCATCGAGCGGTCGCATCCTATTCAATGGCGACGATGTATTTAGCCGTCCAGATGCGGAATTGGCTCAATTCCGTAATCGGTCCATGGGATTCGTCTTTCAATTTCATCACCTTCTCCCAGAGCTGAGCGCGGCAGAAAACGTGGCATTACCGCGAATGATCGCTCGAGAGCCCAAGCCGCACGCGGTCGAGCGCGCGAAAGCGTTACTTGAGGCGGTAGGCCTTAGTCACCGGCTAAAACATCGTCCAGGCGAGCTGTCTGGTGGAGAGCAACAACGGGTTGCAATTGCTCGCGCGCTGGCAATGGAACCAGCCTTAGTTCTCGCGGACGAACCCACCGGTAATCTCGACCAACGCACAAGCGACGAGATACACGAGCTCCTTGTACAGATCAACGAAGAGCGGAACATCGCCTTCGTGATCGTCACGCATAACCAAGCACTTGCCGAAATGATGGATAGGCGGCTTGTGATGCGGGATGGCGTCGTTTATGAAGGGGGGCCATGATTCCTGGGGTCCTGAAACGCTGGTGGGTGCTCTTGCTCCTGCTTGCCATAGCAGTTCCACCGTATGCCTCCGCACAAGAGGCACCGACGGTGGTCAAAATCGAGCTGGATGGGCTGGTCCGTATACCGGAGACCTCTGTCCGATCGAAGCTGCGGACTCGCGTGGGGGCGGCGCTTGAACCTGCCGTAGTGTCAGATGACATCAAACGACTTTTTGGTATGCGGGTCTTTGATGATATCCGCGTTGCGGTAAAACCGACGGACGAAGGGATTATCGTTCGCTACATAGTTACCGAACGCCCTACTCTCGCAACGATAAAAATCGTTGGCAATGATGAGATCGATGACGACGATATCGGTAAAGTGAATGACCTGCGGCGATTCGAGATTCTCGACGAAGTCCAGATTCGACGAGTGGTGCAAAAGATTCGTGAACTCTATGTCGAGGAAGGCTACTACCTCGCAGATATTCAGTACAAGCTCGTCGAACGCCCAGGAAATATGGTCGACCTGACGTTCACGATTGACGAAAGCGAAAAGGTCAAAGTCACGAGCATCACCTTGCTCGGTAATGTCGAGATTCCAGATGACGACATCCTCGACAAATTACGGACGCGGGAAGGTGGCTGGTTTTCGTTTCTGACAGGGAGCGGACAATTCAAAAAAGATGCACTCGACATCGATGTGCAAATTATCCGGCAATGGTACCTGCATAAGGGCTATGCCGACGCAAAGGTTGGAAAACCGGTAGTCACACTCTCTTCCGACCGGCGCTCCATCGATATCGTGATCCCGGTCACTGAGGGCGTTCAATACACGATGAAAGACGTCGACGTTGAAGAAGTCGGCGCGCCACTGGATGATGAAGGTAATCCGAAGATGGGTTACGACGTGGACTACCTTCGCGGTGAACTCTCCCTGCTCGCAGGCGAAACCTTCGATGTCCTGAAAATGCAACAAGACACCATGCGACTAAAGGAGCTGTACCAGGACCTCGGTTATGCAAATGCAACCATCTCAAACGCAAGTTATAAAGATGCCGAACAGCGCACCATTGGATTCACCTACAAAATCCAAAAAGGCGACAAAGTCTACATCGATAAAGTCATGTTCAGCGGCAATGACACCACCCGAGACAAGGTGATGCGCCGAATGATGGAGCTGTCTGAAGGTGACCTGTATAACGGTACTTCAGTAAAGCGCAGCCGCGGTCAAATCATGCGTCTGGGCTTTTTTGATAGCGTCGATATCTCAACAGAACCAGGGTATGACAATCAGCATGTGAACCTGTCGGTGAGGGTAAAAGAGCGTCAGACCGGTACATTCCAAGTGGGTGCTGGGTTTAGTTCGCTAGAGAACTTCATCGCCACCGCACAAATCTCAAAGCAGAACTTTCTGGGGCACGGACAGACAGTCAGCCTCCAGGCGACGCTTTCCTCGATTCGAAGCCTATACACTTTGTCTTTCTACGACCCGTTTTTCCTCGACTCCAACTTTACCTTTTCAGCGGACCTGTTCAACTTCCAGCAGGACTTCAATGACTTCACTCGAAGAAGCTTGGGAGGCAGCCTTGCAAGCGGCTATCGGTTTACTCCGGACTTCCTCACTCAGCTCACCTACCGCCTGGAAAGCGTAGACGTATCCATCGGAGGTCTGAATGGTCGGAATCAGGTACCCATCGCGAATCTGCAAAACGGCGGTATTACGTCCTCACTGAAACTGACTCTTATTTACGACACACGCAACGACCGCCAACGGCCATCGAATGGATTCTTTATCACGGGCTCAGGCGAGACCGCTGCCGGATGGCTTGGCTCCGAAAACGAATTTACTCGACTGCTGATGAGAGCCCGCTGGTACTACAACCCCTTTTGGAAATTCATACTCAAACTCAATGGAACCATCGGTTACGTATTCAGCGTTGACCAACCAGTACCTATCTTCGAGCGTTTCTTCGTGGGTGGTATTTTCGACGTACGC
>PKDL01000266.1 GCA_002863065.1 Pseudomonadota bacterium | reverse complement strand
TTTCCGTAGCAGAAAGCTCTCACGTCTACACGGATTCGTTTCCCCCCAACGACGAGTATGATTTTGGCATTCTCGACCCCGTAAATGTCTATGGGAGTCCTTTCGGCGGCTTTAGTCGAGCCACTGCTAGCCGACTCGCATCATTGCCACTCAGGCTACCAAACGTTGGGGAAGAATTATCTGACTTCGATCCGGTATACATGCATATGAGAGACTATCAAGGTCGCCCGTACGTCTGCAGGGTCTACCATGAGGATGAATTGGAAGAGCACAGCCTAGACGATAGCATGTTTGATATGGCAAAGCTAAGAAAACCGAAAAGAGACACTGAACCGCAGCTAAAAGATTCTACCGAAGAAAGAGACCCAGGGAACTCCCATCCTGTTGGAGAGGCGTCTTCCGGTGGTAAAGTTGGTATAATTGGAGATACTGCGGACAAGTCATCAAAGACTGCAACAGAAACAGTGGAGCCATTACTCCCGACCGGTGATGCACTAACGCTTGCTAAAGATCTGAATGAGAGGCTTGGACAGCTCAAAGGAATGTGCGCGCGGGTTCACCTCGATTGGTGGTCGTATCAGTGGTGTCACGAAAAAGAGATAATACAATTCCATGTCAACATGGATGAGATGGTAACTCGGCTGCAAGATATCAAGTTCGAAGATGCTACAAGTCTTGGGAAATTCAATAAACGCGCGATACAAATACACAAAAGCAGAATTACTGTTGACCGCAGCGAAGATACGTAATGGGCATGGCGACTTTCAGATTGCACAAGAATGGGCTGGGAAAGCCCAATTGCTCGCCAGCGATGCTGAACAAACCGCACGGAGTCGTAAAAACCTCGAAGAGCAAAAAGACCGCATCAAACGTGCAGCAGAGCGAAGTGAAAAGGCTACGCCAAAAAACGTCGCCCCGAAGTTGAATCGTGAGGGAAAGAAGACCAATAGTGCCAAGCCTCGCAAGCCCCAGCCCAAGCGAAAACGGTTACTCCCTCCGCCCCGTAATAAACGGCGACTGCTGCCTCCGAAGCGGCCTACGGAGGACAACCAATGAACCGAAAAATTACGCCTGTGGCCGCCATTTGTCTTCTCTGGGTTGGATGCGTACACGACAGCATCATTCAGCAGACAAACATGCTCACCAGCCAGATTCGTCCGGTGCGAGCAGCAGCGATAACGTGCGCGCCAGTGGAATTAGCCGAAGCGGAAGCGCGTATTGATTTCGGAATCTACGCGTCAGAACAGGGACGGCTACTAGAGGCATATGATGAAATTAATCGGGCCACATCGCTCGTTAGTGCAGTGCTAGAAAAATCATCAGGTTCAGGTTGCGAAGGCGACAGAGATGGAGATGGAGTTGTCGATACGCTGGATCGATGCCCGGACATTCCTGAAGATTTCGATAATGAAAACGACGAGGATGGCTGCCCAGATTTTGATCGCGATAGAGACGGTGTTCCCGATGATCGTGACCGGTGCCCTCAACAAGCTGAAGATAAGGATGGCTTCCAGGATCAGGATGGCTGTCCAGAATTCGATAACGATAGAGATGGACTTCCTGACAAAACGGACCAGTGTCCGCTGAAGGCAGAAGATTTCGACGGCTATCGTGATCTCGATGGATGCCCTGATACGGATAACGATGGCGACGACATTGCCGATGCAGATGATAAATGTCCGACACAGGCAGGTCCACTAGCCACTGGTGGCTGCCCTGACGACTACCGCTATATACTTTTCCGTAACGAAGTCATTGAACTGAAACAGCAGATCAAGTTCGAACGGTCGACGGGCACCCTTCGTCCGAGATCTTTCAAAGTACTCAATGAACTCGCTTCTGCCCTGAAGCGAAACCCGAGAAATGTGCTAATTGAAGGTCATACGGATAGTGAAGGCGCCAGCGATTACAATGAAAAGGTTTCCAAGCGTGTTGCCATCCTCGTCAAGCGCTACTTAGTAAAAAAAGGCATCCCTGCGCGCAGGCTAAAGACTATCGGTATGGGCGAGAACTCACCCATTGATGACAACGAGACCGCCGAGGGGCGCGCCAGCAATTGTCGCGTTGAATTCAAGGTCATCAAATAAGACGGGTGAGCCCAGCACGGAAACACATTGAGGTGCCTTCGTGGAGATAGCACTTGCCGCTTTACTCGGCGTGGTCCAGGGACTGACGGAATTTCTTCCTATCTCCTCTTCCGGGCATCTTCGTCTCATGGCCGCGGTATTCGGTATCGACGAGCCTCAAACATTATTCGATATCTGCGTCCATGCTGGAACGCTGGGTGCAGTGCTTGGGGTCTTTGGGCGAACGGTGTGGGGTGTCGCGAAAGCTATTCTCACCCCTACGTGGACTAATCCACAGTTCCGACTCGGCGTATTTCTTGTCATTGGTACGCTGCCCGCGGGCATCATAGGTATTACCCTCGGCGATCTTCTAGAAACACACCTAGCGAGCGTTACTAGCGTCGGAATATTTCTATTGGTCAATGGCAGCCTTCTACAGCTCAGTAAAGATCGCGGTGAAACGGGCCGTGGACTTGAGCAGCTCACCTTCAAGGATGCCATGACCATTGGCGTTGCCCAGTCGTTCGCCCTGTTCCGCGGAATATCGCGCTCCGGTTCCACCATCACGGCTGCACTGCTAATTGGTATTCGTAGAGAAACAGCCGCGGAATTTAGTTTCTTACTTTCGATACCAGCGATTGGCGGGGCAGTCCTCCTTAAGATGGGGGATGCGATCACCACTGACCAAGTCATGCCGATCCCACTGATCGCGGGAACAGCAGTCGCAGCGCTCAGCGGCTATATCGCACTGCGGTACCTACTGCGATTAGTCAAAAACGGAAAGCTGCATCATTTTGGCTGGTACTGCTGGATGGCGGGGGGCCTCGCAATAGCCGTTGGAATGCTCTAAGACCTTAGCATGCTCAAGGAAATATATCGCCTATTCTAACGCCAGCCAGCGGGCACACCTTTCGATGTAGTGACATGCAATTGACCACAGTGCCGTGCTGGGGTACTCCGCAGCACATGACAACTTTTGCCGTGATTATGGCCGGCGGTGCTGGCACCCGATTCTGGCCGCTGTCTCGCCGCCTTCGCCCGAAGCAACTTCTTTCGCTACTCACTGAACGGAGTCTACTGGTCGAAACGATAATGCGTATCGCGCCCTCTACGGTGGCACACAACCGAACACTTATCGTAACAGGCACCCATCTAGAACAATCGATCGATGCACTAGTATCCGACTTGGGTGTCCGCGTAATAGCCGAACCAATGGCTCGTAATACGGCTCCCTGCCTAGGTCTGGCGGCGGCCCACGTTGCACACACTGATCCAACGGCAGTCATGGCGGTTTTACCGGCGGACCAATTCATTCGAGATGTCGATACATATCGACGTGTATTCCACCAGGCAGTCACCCTGGCGGAGACAGGACGTATCGTAACATTGGGTATCCGACCAACCCGACCGGAAACAGGCTACGGCTACATCCGACGTGGTGGTGCGCTCGACCCTACAAAAATCGCCTATGCAGTCGATGCATTTGTGGAGAAACCCGATGCATCCACTGCAAATCGGTACTTGCAGGATGGGCGCTATGATTGGAACTCCGGAATGTTTTTCCTGCGAGCAGACGTCGCGCTAGAGGCGATTAGAACCCACCTACCCAAACTTCATGATGGACTCATCGACTACCGCAGTGCACTCGGTACAACCGACGAAAAAGAGGCATTAGTCCGGTGTTTCGAACATACAGAAGCAACCAGTATCGATTATGGCATCATGGAGAAGGAAACAGACCGAGTAGCTGTCATTCCAGCCGATATCGGCTGGAGTGACGTCGGGTCCTGGTACACACTGCTAGAGTTTCGAGAGTCGGGGCAATCTAACTTCACACGAGGTGATGTGAGAGTGACTGAGTCGAAAGACTCGGTAGTCATCAGCGATGGACCATTTGTCGCAGTACATGGCGTAGAAGGACTTTCCGTCGTAGCTACAGCTGATTCTGTACTTGTGACTCCGGTCGATAAAGCTCAAGACGTCGGTGCCATCGCAAAGCACCTGCAAATAGAAAGGAAGGATCTCGCATGAGCACGGTACCTGCTGCAGTATTCCGAGCATATGATGTCCGCGGTATTGTAGGTCGAGACATTGATGAACGATTTGCGGAACTCCTCGGGCGGGCCATTGGGACTACGGCTAGGCGTCAAAATCGACGAGTGCTGAGTGTTGGGCGGGACTGCCGGACGCATTCTCCCGAGCTACACCAAGGTCTTGTTCGTGGTCTCCGCGAAACCGGTATCGATGTGCTCGATATTGGAGTCGTACCCACGCCACTCGTCTATTTCTCAACATTTTATCTCTGCGATGAGATTCAGGGCGGGATCATGATCACTGGAAGCCATAACCCGAAAGAGTTTAACGGCTTCAAGATATGCCTAGGACAAGTTTCCATTCATGGTTCAGAGATCCAGGCGCTTCGAACGTTGATTGAGGCGGATGACTTCGAAACCGGTAGTGGGAGTTACCGTGCACGCCCAATTCTCAATGACTATATCGATTGGGTAGCAGAGAATATCTCGTTGGAGCGGACCGACCTAAAAGTCGTTGTAGACCCTGGTAATGGTACGGCTGGACCCGTCATCGTGCCCCTACTTCGGCGACTGGGGGTCGACGTTGTCGAAATGTATTGTGAAATGGACGGCGAGTTTCCAAACCACCACCCCGATCCGACGAAAGCCGAAAATCTCAAGGAGCTTATCGAGGTGGTCCGTGAGCACCGCGCAGATGTTGGAGTCGCATATGACGGTGATTCGGACCGCATCGGAGTGATCGATGACCAAGGGGCCATTTTATGGGGCGATAGGCTCCTAATATTGCTATCTCGAGCGTTACTTGAGGTGGCTCCTGGCTCCGCTATTGTTGGTGAAGTAAAATGTAGCCAGACGCTGTTCGATGATATCGAAGCCCATGGCGGATCAGCCATTCTGGCCCGAGTCGGTCACAGCCTCATCAAGGCTCGGATGAAAGAAGAGGGAGCGTTGCTCGCAGGGGAAATGAGCGGTCATATCTTCTTCAAACACCGATATTTCGGATATGACGATGCGATTTACACGACGTGCCGTGTGCTAGAGGTACTTTCCTCTACTAGCCTACCCCTTTCTAGTCTGATGAGTGATGTGCCCGTCACCCATGTGACGCCGGAGATCAGAACCGACTGCTCGGATCATATAAAATTTGATGTGGTTGATGACTGCATTGAGTGGTTCAGAGACGCGCTATCCGGAAACAAAGCGACTGATGACCCACCAATCGGCCTGATTGATATTGATGGTGTGAGGGTAATCTTCGATGGTGGATGGGGCTTAGTCCGCGCATCGAACACTCAGCCAGTCCTGGTCCTACGATGTGAAGCCCAGACCGAAACTCGCCTCAAAGACATCAAAGCACTGATGGACCGTGTAGTTGCACACGCGATTTCTTCCAGGGAGTACAAGAATGCCTGATATCACTTCCGACGATGTTCATCGACTCGCCGAGCTTGCGCGGTTGACGGTAGACTCCGCCCGCGTTGAAACGCTTGCTGCTGAACTCAGTGACATCACGGAATATGTGCAAGTTCTCCGGTCGGTAACCTGTACTGTAACACCATCACCGCACGCCATGAGTTCGGTACGCAAGGATGAGGTCAACCCCTCTCTAGACCGCGAAGAACTACTCAATGCGGCACCACATAGCGACGCGGATGGCTTTATTGTACCGAGAGTTGTCGGATGACAATCCATCATCAATCCGCCACTCAACTAACGCGAATAATATGTGCCGGTGATATCTCAGCATACGAGGTCACCACAGCATCACTGGAACAGATCCAGGCCGAAAACCCCAACCTTAACGCCGCAATAACTATTTGCGCTGAAAAAGCCCAGGCGGCAGCAAAGCGACTTGATGAGTCTATCGGACGTGGTGAGATTCCAGGCCCACTTGCTGGCGTACCCATTGTCGTAAAGGACAACCTTTGCACTGAAGGCGTCGAAACTACCGCTGGCTCACACATACTACGAGGACACATTCCCCCATTCACTGCAACCGCTGTAGCTCGATTAGTAAATGCTGGTGCAATTATTGTTGCCAAGTCGAACCTCGATGAATTCGCCATGGGATCATCCACCGAGCACTCTGCTTTTGGTGCTACAAAAAACCCATGGGACCATACTCGAGTTCCGGGGGGGTCTAGCGGAGGCTCAGCAGCGGCAGTAGCTGCAGGTTGGGCGCCCATTTCTTTAGGTAGCGATACTGGCGGTAGTATCAGACAGCCTGCATCGCTCTGCGGGGTATACGGCTTGAAACCAACATGGGGCCGAGTATCTAGATTTGGGCTCATTGCATTTGCCTCGTCGCTGGACCAGGTGGGTCCATTCGCGCGCACAGCGCAAGATTTAGCAGCTGCGTTACAAGTCATGGCTGGACATGACCCTCACGATGCTACCTCGACAGCGTATGCAACAGACGCTCTAAATACAGCGCTGGAGAAAGACATTCGAGGACAACGGATCGGCATATGTCCGGAATGGATGAGTGGCAACGGACTGAGTACAGGCGTCGCTGACACCGTGAGTCATGCAATCGAAGTATTCGAAAAGATGGGGGCAAAGATCGTAGAAGTTACACTTCCTAAAACACAGGAAGCGTTGGCAGCCTACTATGTTTTGGCGCCAGCTGAAGCAAGCAGCAATCTTGCCCGCTTTGATGGTGTCCGTTTCGGTGTGCGTAATGAAGCCAACACGCTACCGGAGATGTACAAAAGCACTCGGGGGACCCAATTCGGCGACGAGGTAATCCGGCGTATTCTACTGGGCACATTTGTTTTATCGGACGGGTATCGGGAAGCATATTACCGACAAGCACAACGCGTACGAGGACAAATAACCCACGAATTTGAGTCCGCGTTTGCGGACTGCGACCTGATCGCTTCGCCTACTTCACCAGTTATTGCCCCGCTCATTGGGGCCCAGACTGATCCCTTGGCAATGTACCGAATGGATGAATTTACCATTGGCGCCAACTTGGCAGGATTACCCGCGCTAAGTATCCCTTGTGGCTACTCAGACTCCATGCCCGTCGGCCTGCAACTAATTGCGCCGAAATTCCGCGAAGAACGCCTCCTGTCCATTGCGGCCGCATACGAACGCCACGCAGGACAACCAGGGGTCGCGTCATGACCTGGGACGTCGTCATCGGATGCGAAGTGCACTGCCAGCTCGCCACGAAATCAAAACTTTTCTGCTCATGTTCGACGTCATTCGGCGCCCCACCAAACACACAGGTGTGTCCGGTCTGTGCTGGCTACCCTGGAGTGCTCCCAACACTCAATGGTGCAGCAGTTGAGCTGGCGATACGTGCCGGACGAGCCCTTGGATGCGAAATCCAAGATAGTTCGACATTCGACCGCAAAAATTATTTCTATCCCGACCTACCCAAGGGATACCAGATCACCCAGTACAACCGACCAATCTGTCTCGGTGGTTCGCTTGAATTTGAGGTAGACGGACAAGGTAAAAGCGTTCGCCTCACTCGAATCCATATTGAAGAGGATGCTGGTAAGTTGTCGCATGGTCCAGGCGGGACAGTCGTCGACTTGAATCGAGCAGGGACCCCTCTCATTGAAATTGTAAGTGAACCAGACCTCCGGTCTGCCGACGAAGTCGTCGCTTACCTGAAGTCATTACGCAACCTAGTGCGTTGGATCGGTGTTTCAGATGGTCACATGGAGCAAGGAAGCTTTCGCTGCGATGCCAATGTGTCCATACGAAAAGGGACCGACGAGCCGTTCGGGACCCGGGTCGAGCTAAAAAATCTCAATTCCTTCATGCACGTAAAAAAAGCCATCGAGTATGAGGTCGCACGGCAGGCATCCGAACTGGACTCAGGCCGAAAAATAATCCAACAAACGCGACTGTGGGATGATAGGGCGGGTGTAACCCGGGCGATGCGCAGTAAAGAAGAAGCCATGGACTATCGCTACTTCCCTGAACCTGACCTTCCGCCATTACAGCTACCAGACGGCTGGGACTCCGTTCCGTTACCGGAGCTACCGGCAGAACGAGTGGCGCGCTACCGAGACCAGTTAGGACTGAGCGCATATGACGCGCAGGTGCTCACTGCCGAACCCGATCTTTCAGCCTATTTCGAAGACGTCCTTTCGACCGGAGCCAACCCGAAAACGTCCGCGAACTGGGTGCAAGTAGAACTCCTGGGACGCCTAAATGCCGACGGACTCTCTGCGACGGAGAGCCCTGTGACACCGGACGCATTAGGCCAAATATTGGCTCGATTGGCCGATAAAAAACTGTCAGGAAAGTTAGCAAAACTCGCCCTAGCGCGCGCATACGAGGGAGAAAAGCTAGCTGCGATTTTCGAAGATCTTGGTGAACAAGTAGTTGACCCGAATGCAATCCGAGAACCCGTGAAACAATTGATCGAGGATAATCCAGCGCAGGTGCAAAAATATTTAGACGGGAACCAACAACTGATTGGCTGGTTTATCGGGCAAATTATGAAGACATCGAAGGGTCGAGCAAACCCACAGGTAGTAAAGTCGGTGTTGACTGAGATGTTGGAGGCCACCCGTGAGTGATTGGTTCACTATCGCTTGGCGTGATGACAGTGTCGTCATGCTAGACCAGCGGAAACTACCCATGCAGGAGGAGTACGCGATCTACACAGATGTCGACGGTGTTGCGTATGGAATACAAGCCATGGTGATACGTGGAGCCCCAGCCATTGGAGTTGCCGCAGGATATGGAGTTGCTCTTGCAGCTCATACCGCTCGGCCCGGAGACGACCTCGACCAGGTGCTGGGACGTAGCTTCGACTTGCTCTCACGTACTCGACCAACTGCAGTAAACCTTTTTTGGGCTCTCGATAGAATGAAGCTCTGTTTCGCCGAAAACCGGAATCAATCACTCGAAACGATACGCTCAGCCCTTCTAAAAGAAGCACAATCAATCCATACCGAAGATGAGGCGGTATGCAGAGCGATCGGAGAGTTTGGCGCCGACCTGATCCCAGATGGCGCGACTGTCCTAACGCACTGCAATGCAGGCGCATTAGCGACTGCAGATCACGGAACAGCGCTGGCAGTCATTCGTGCAGCCGTGAACCAGGGGAAAAGAATACGCGTGCTCGCGGATGAGACACGCCCGTATTTGCAGGGCGCCCGACTTACCTCGTGGGAACTATATCGAGATGGCATCGACGTCACAGTGATCTGTGATAGCGCAGCAGGCCACTTCTTGTCCCGGGGTGAAGTAGATGCAGTCGTCGTAGGTTCCGACCGGACTGTCGCTAACGGCGATGTATGCAATAAAATCGGCACCTACCCCCTGGCGGTTCTATGCCGCGAAAACAATGTTCCTTTTTACGCCGCTGTACCTCGTTCGACCATCGATCTAACTCTCGAATCCGGAGCAGATATCCCGATCGAAGAGCGCCCAGCAGAAGAGGTTAGTATGTGGGGCGACAGGCGTACCGTGCCAGTGGGTGTTGCGGTAAGGAACCCAGCATTCGATGTGACTCCGTCAAAGTACATAACTGGCGTGATTACCGAGGTCGGGGTTGCAAAAGCTCCGTATGGGACATCGCTGGCTGAGTTAATGGCCCGTCCAGATCCGACGCTGTGACTCAAGCGCGCATTACATTAGCTAGTGTGACGCGCTGACCCTACAAACTCGCAGTATCATGTAGATTAACCGCCGGATGAATAACAAAGCCCTTGACTGGATCCAGCGTTGGTGTAAAAACCGCGAACTCACGGCATTGTACCGAGATTTCTACAGAGCCGGCAGTAGCGGAGACAAAAATGTACGCAGTCATCAAGACGGGTGGGAAGCAACACCGCGTCACTAAGGGCGAGCAGCTCAAGATCGAAAAGCTCGAAATCGAAGCGGGACAGGACGTAACCTTCGACGAGGTGCTTCTAGTGCACACTGGCGAAGACCTACGCATCGGTACACCCGTCGTGCAAGGCGCCAGCGTGAGCGCAAAGGTGCTAACGCAAGATAAACACCGGAAGATTGAAGTCTACACCTATAAGCGCCGGAAAAATCAGCAGCGGCACCTGGGGCACCGCCAGCCATTTACGCTGGTTGAGATAACTGACATCTCGGTACCGTAATCGGCTAGGGAGAAACACAATGGCTCACAAGAAAGGACAAGGCTCGACACGAAACGGGCGCGATTCAAATGCCCAGCGCCGCGGCATCAAGAAGTACGGTGGCGAGTACGTGCGCGCAGGAAACATCATCGTCCGTCAGGTTGGTACGAAAGTGCTTCCCGGTCGTAATGTTGGTGTGGGCAAAGACTACACACTGTTTGCGTTGACGGAAGGACATGTGGCTTTCCGGACCGTAAAGCAAAATCGTAAGCAAGTGTCTATCGTACCGCTTGAGACTGCAGATGCACCAGCCGCGGCAGCACCAGCTGCGGAGGCGCCAGCTGCTGTTGCCACAGCCGAATAATCCCGCTGCGGTCCGTCTGAGTACGCACTGACGATGCGATTCGTCGACGAGACCACAATTTTTGTTCAAGGCGGACACGGTGGGCGAGGTTGTGTATCTTTCCGCCGCGAAAAATTTGTACCCAACGGTGGCCCGGACGGGGGTGACGGCGGCCACGGTGGAGACGTGATTCTTTGCGCTACATCGCGCGCATCCACCCTACTTGACCTGCAATTCACAAAGCACTACCGCGCTAAAAACGGCTCCAACGGCTCCGGTTCGAATAAGACTGGAAGCCGCGGCAAGACGATCGAACTTCAGGTCCCCGTTGGAACCGTCATTTACGATGCTGAAACCGGCGCCAGTATCGGTGACCTTGTTGAAGATGGCCAAACGCTAATCGTTGCCAAAGGCGGGATCGGCGGCTTGGGAAATGCGCGTTTCGTCAACAGTACGAGGCAAGCACCCGATTTCGCGCAACCTGGTCGGCCAGGCGAAGAGCGCCGGATTCGGTTAGAACTTAAACTTCTTGCTGATGTTGGACTCGTTGGCTTTCCTAACGCGGGTAAGTCAACGCTTATTCGCTCGATGTCACGCTCACGAGCGAAAGTGGCTGATTATCCATTCACTACTCTTGTCCCAAACTTGGGGGTCGTGCCGTATGACGCTGACCGGCATTTTGTTATCGCGGATGTACCTGGGCTAATCGAAGGTGCGGCTGATGGTGCAGGTCTTGGCCATCAATTCCTCCGACACATCGAGCGAACCCGCGTATTGGTGTACATGCTGGATTCTACCGACGACGTCATACCACCGGATGCCTTCAAGATACTTCATAATGAACTCCAATGTTTCGAGAACGAACTCGTAAATCGGCCATACCTTGTCTGTCTAAACAAAACGGACCTCGTAGACAGTGAATGGCTCGACATGTGTGAAGAGTCCTTGCGTGCCCTTGGCGTTGATAACTTGCACCGTCTTTCCGCTCTTACCGGAGATGGGACGAAAAAACTAATTACATTGGTTGCCGACCTTCTTGAAGGTCGTGTGCGCGAACCTTGGGAAGACTAGCGCACGCCAGCTACCGGAAAACATCAACGACTACAGCGTAATAAGAGTTCCCCTGTCGGCAAGCTATCATAATGCAAACCACCAGGTTCTTACTGCAAGCAGTATGGGCGTCTCCGTAACGTACGATCAGCGCGGGATGCGCACCCACAAAACACTTGCGGGTTTTGACTTGCGATATTTCCACGGCTAAAACCACAGATCAGGATCGGTCTGCAAAAACGATTTCCTTATCCGGAAATAATGGCTAATCCGAACTGAAGAATCCGTCGATACGTCGGAAGCCAGCTGCGCGTTATAGCCCGGCTCTGCGGATGATACGATAGAAAGGCTCGGATAGATGAAGGTGGCACAACATAACTTGGCTCTCCTACGCTGCTACAGCGTTGTTATCCTCTTGTCTTTAGTTTTTGTCGAAACCGCGATTGCGCAAACAGCGCCTTCGTCCTCCACTACCGTCAAAAACGACACGCAAGCAACCACAGCCACTCGCCCGCGGAAACCGCGCCGACCGAAGTCATACGACATAAAGCTCCGGGAGCTGGAAGAGCGAGCCGTCGGACTCAAAGAGAAAATCTACGAAACCAAAACACGGCTCATGCTCTTACGTGAACAGCTGCTGGGGGACGGCGTTGAAGAAGCCCGTGCTGTAATCGTACATCATAACGATATGGGCGCTTCATTCACCCTGGAGCGCGTCCTCTACTATCTAGATGACGAGAAAATCTACTTTCAAGACAACCATAATGGCGTACTCGATGAGCGAACGTTGTTCGAGGTCTATAACGGCAATGTGCTGCCCGGAAACCATGTACTGAGTGTGGAGCTCGTCTACCGAGGCAACGGAAAGGTGTTCTCCTATATCGATGGGTACCAGTTCAAAATCCGAAGCAAATATAACTTCTTCGCGGCCAAAGGACGCATCTCGCGGATCGAGGTCGTCGGCCATGAACGGGGTGGGATGACTACGGATCTGGTGCAAAAACCGTACGTCCGGTATGACGTCAAGCAGCTCAAGTACAGCCGTGCGAACCTGGAGAGAGTTAAAGACGGCAAGCTCGTCGACGAGGGTGAATGAGCTATTCCGCCGCTAAGTGGCCGATGTCGTTACCTCGCACCGGTCTGATCGCCAGTATAGCTATCTGCTTAGCCTCGCAGGTGCACGCAAGTGATACAGCCGGCAATGTGCGCAGTATTCGTATCGCGCTAGAAAATGTGGAATCCGCGGTTTCAAGGCTGGAGCGCGATATCGAAAACCCAGTGGCTCGCAGCCGCTATTACCCGCTCGAAAAGCGACTGATCGATGCACGCGTTTATTTCGACCTGCAAAATTTCGATAAAGCAGCCGTCCTGTATCTCGACGCTACAAGTAATCGACAGTTCAAAACACATCGCCAACGTGTAGAAATCCTATTCCGTCTTGGCTACTGCCTATACCGCCTACGGAACTACCTCAGCGCTCGGGACTATTTGAATAAGGTGGTGGCAGCTGGGCCGAGCCCATCGTACAGCAGCGCCCTGCGCTATCTGATAGAGATCGGACTTCAGGCACGAGGCAACGACGGATTGAAAGCCGCCGTGGCACGGGTAGAAAAGGTAAGAAACCGGTCGGCAGAGACGCAATATGCATACGGGAAAGGGCTCCATCGCCTTGGACGACCTATCGAATCTTTACGTGCTCTCAACCGTATCGGTGACACCTCCCCACTACATGCCCCGGCGCAGTACTACATTGGAGTCATTCGGACAGAGCTCAAACAGTTCAAAAAAGCGATCAAAGCATTCCGTAACGTGGTGAAGTCGTCTACGGACAAGCCCGACCTCATGGCGGTCAGAGAGCTAGCACACCTCGCGCTGGGTAGACTCCATCTCGAACTAAAAGATTTTTCGATTGCGGTAGACTGGTACCAAGAAATTTCCAGAAATTCGGTACACTTTCCCACCGCCCTCTACGAAATGACATGGGCATATGTAAACCACGAAAAGTACGATAAGGCGCTCAATGCACTCGAAGTCCTAATTCTTACCGTCGAAGATGAAGAGTTAGCGACTCGCGCCAATATCCTACGTGGCCGACTGAACATCATGCTCGACCGGTCTGACGTAGCCGTTGATACCTATAAGGGTATCGTTGGACAGTTCGCACCATTACGAAAAGAGCTGGATGCTTTTGCACGCACCCGCGGTAGCGTTGCCAAATACTTTCGCTGGCTCCTGCATAAACATGCAGATAGCCTAAAGCTTGGGGCGGTGCTAAGTGACCGAGCCATCAACTGGCTAAAAAGCGACGGGAACATGAAAGAAGTGGTCACCCTCTTCGAAGACATGTCCTACCAGCGCCGCGACGTAGCCGAGTCAGAAGAAATTCTGACGCAGCTGGAACAAGCACTGAAAGCGAGCAATCGCGTGGAAATATTTCCGAACCTGACCAGTGCCTGGACCAACATCATGCTGACAGAGAACACGCTGGTGGAGTTATCGGGCCAGATCATTGATGCCCGCATGCGGCTTACCCGCGGCAAGCATTCAACCCGACTGATCAGTTTGGAGAAGGAACGACTCGCGCTGCGCAAGGTCTTTGCGGAGGTTCCACGGACTACCGCTCAATTTCAAGATCGTAAGTCACGGGTAAAATCTCGATACGGCGACCTGAGGCGCGACTCATTTTTGCTAGAGCAGAGCCTAAAGTCTGTCCGAGATGAGATCGCTGCCATGGAGCGATGGCTCCAAGAGATCCGATTCGGAAGCAGAAAGACCAACCTGAATCAAAAACGTCGACAGCGAATCGTGTCATCACTTCAATCAGAAAAAAGCCGACTGCAGGCCATGGTAAAAGAACTCACGGCTCTAAAGGCTAAGATTGGCTACCAAACTACCAGCGTGGGTGCCAACGACAACGTGGCCAAATCAGAAGGTAGCCTACGGAGAAAACTGCTGCAGGTACATTCGTCGCAGGAACGTCTACTCGACACACTCAACATCGAATTGAGCTCCAAAGCACGATTGGAGACTCAAGACCTCTCAGCCCTCCGTGAACGGATCATCGGCAATCACACACGATTACGGAAGCTCCTAAACCAGATCGACCGCGCTGTGGACAGCAAAGTGGCGGACTACAAGCGACAACTCATTGCGGAACGAAAACTGTTGGTTGCCTATAGGCGTCAGGTTCAAGCATTCGATCGAGACTCGGATAAAATCGCAAAGAACATCGGCGAACCACTTTTCAAAATGGCACACCGTCGCCTAACCGATGTCGTACTCGAAGCTGATTTGGGACTCGTAGATGTTGCGTGGCAACAGAAAGAGCGAGAGAGCCGCAAGATTCAGTCTCTGCAGGAAGAACAGGCCAAGCGACTAAAGAAACTGCAATCCACTATGAAAGCGGTTTTGGCAAATTGATGCGGCACACTACCACCATGGTGCTCTTCGCAAGTTTCCTCGTGACCGCCGCGAATGCACAGGACCCGAAAGCACTGAAAGGCCCGAAAGTTCTCCCTGTTCAGATGCCAGCAGGAGCTGAGCAAGAGAAAGACGTCAATACACTCGAAGCGGCGTCCAACCGCTTCAAAGAAATGGCGGCGGACTTCCAGATTGAACTGAAGTCTTTGATCCTGCGTGAAGTAAGACAGCGCAGGGTATTCATTCAAAAGAGCTATGGAAAACGGATTGCAGACATTGATGTCGTGGAACGACGTCGACGAGTAGAAGCGATAGCAGCACTGCAGAAATTTGTGGCCCGCTATCCCAATCATCCAAAACATACGCCCGACGCTATGTTCCGACTCGCCGAGTTGTTCTTCGAAAAATCACAAGTAGACCACGAGCTACTTGTTCAGCAGTACGAACGCGACCTCGACCTTTACGAGCGGGGAAAGGTACCCGCAGAGCCCGCGCCTCCTAAAGAAGACTTTGCTGAAGCCATCAAGCTATACGACGAAATCATCCGTCGATTCCGTAAGTATCGATTCCGTGACGTAGCGATGTACATGAAAGGATATACACTCTACCGGTCCGGATTTGAGCGGGAGGCGAAGGCAGCGTGGATGATGCTAGCCACCACGTATAAGAACTCGAATTATACTGCCGAAGCTTGGATGCGAGTCGGCGAATATCATTTTGATTTTGGTGAGTGGAAACTCGCGGAAAAGGCCTACCTAAGCGCCGCTAGGTACCCCAAGAGCAAGTTCTATACGATGGTGCTCTATAAGCTCGCATGGACACGCTTCCAGCAGTATCAG
>PKDL01000377.1 GCA_002863065.1 Pseudomonadota bacterium | reverse complement strand
GGCGACGAGCTTCGGTGGAGTATCACCAACCGTATTTTGGGAGGGTTGATCGAACACGAGGTTGGCCACGCCATGGGTCTTCGACACAACTTCGCCGCCTCAGCTGACCTCTTCAATTTCAAAGATGAGTACTTCGATATCCGGCAGCCGGAACGCATCTACTGCAAGTCGAACGGTCATTGTGATGAAGACGATGGAGAACTTTGCCAATTTGCGAACTGCACCACGAGCGACCAATGCCCAGAAGGTCTCCAATGCTCCGCTGGTGTCTGCGTTGACGGCAACGGCGAGAATACGGGTCTATGTGCACTAAACGGTGAGGCAGTTACCAAGCTGGCCCCGCGGCCCTATCAGACCGAGCAGGAAAGACTCCAGAAGATGAGCGAGTACCAGTATTCGTCCGTCATGGACTACGGTGGCACGTTCAACTCGAATGTCCATGGACTTGGTAAATATGATTACGCAGCGATTCGCTTCGCATACGGAAAGCTGGTGGACGTTTACACCGACACGACTAACATTCGCGGAAGGATAAACCGCCTCGCGGAAGTTTCCGGTCGTGACCCCAGCATCTATTCGTACTACCTTGACACGGACAACTGGCGGTATGCAGGTACCCTCTTCAACCCCTTCCACTACCTTGAGGATCACATTGGTGTAGCCGAGAACTTGAAGCGGCGCGTCGTCACTTACGATCAAGTGAAGTACGAGCATGCCATGCAAACCAACTACGAGTACGACAACTTGTACTGGACCCACATCGAGGTTCCATACCGGTTCTGTGGTGACGAGTTCCGTGGCAACATGGGTTGCTACACTTGGGACAACGGAGTCGACATTGGAGAGATGGTGCACAACGCCATCGGTAAGCTGAATGAGTATTACATCATCGACGCCTTCAAGCGTGAAAGCATGTTCCGCGGTGACGACTCGTTCGTAAGCTCGTACTTTGCGCGAATACTGTCGCGGTATATGGCCGTACTCGGTGATTCCGCTCGATATTTCGCTATTTACGACAATATCTTCGGCGACCGCCCGTGGTACCCCGATTTCAAAACCAATATCTACCAAATGGGTACTTTGCGCCGAGCGTCGGAAACGTCATTCAATGCGCTTGCACAAGTCTTAGCTACGCCGGCCCCTGGGTCATTTATTCAGGATACTGACGGCGTATATCGTAACGTGTCATATGACACGGACTTGTCGGGAACAGACCTTACTGTGCCGGTCGGCATCGGTAAATTTCCGTACACGCAGTACATTTCACCAGACCTCTATGGCTTCGAAAACCACGTGTTATTTGTCGGTAGCTTCTGGACGAAGCTGGCGGCCCTCCTAACGCTGACTGATTCCACCTTCTATTCATCAGCCGACTGGGTTGGAGAGCAGCTAGATATCGGTCGGAGTTCGAGCGTCGGCTTCAACACGCTGTATCAGACAGAGATGACGAACCTCTTGGGTGGCATCATTGCTGAGTCATTAGAGAATTTCAGCTACGTTGCTGATACCACGGGCTCACAGCTCTCCCTGCGGGCTCGGGACTTGTTCAATCCGGGCGCTGACCAAGGCCTTGCCGCGGTAGAACCAGGACTGAACAACACAACGCTGAAGCTGTACACAACGCTATATGGCATGGCAAACCTACCCGCTGGTTTTGATCCCAGCTTCCTCGACGCAACCACTGTGTTTCTGAAGGGGCAGGGTCATGAATTTTCGTTGCCGAGCACAGCTCAGGTCGCTGAGTTCAACGACCCGTTCGGGGCCAAGACCTACATTGCCTACACACCGAACTATAACGCTGACCGCATCGCGCCAGCCTACAGGTTAGTGTTGCAAGCTCAAGCGCTGCGAGAGCAGTGGGAGCAGGCAAGCGGCTCAGAAAAAGATCGACTGGCAGAACAGCTGAAAGAGCAAATCGAATTGCTGGATATCATGCGCGAAATGCATGTCATCTACGGCACACTCGTTTACTAGGTTGGGGGAGAAAGCAACAATGATTACGATGAAGACAAAGGTCTCGTTGGTGCTCGCTGCTAGCGCTCTCCTCGTGACGGGGTGCGCTCAACAGCAGGATGAGATCAATCGGGTCCAGCCGAATTACACGCAGAAGTCGGAGCTGAAAGGGGAATTCTACTTCCGTTCTACGGTCGTCGAAGCTCCTTACACGTCACTCGGCTTCTTTGTAGGAAACCAAAACTATAAGCTCGAAAGAGGTATCTTCGATATCCAGGAAGATAATCTGTATTTCTACCGGACATACGAGCTCATGATCGGTGGCGAGACACTCGGTAGCACGCCGGAGGTGGATACACCGCTGTATCAGACCGATGACAGCGGGAACTTCATTCTGGATGATAATGGGAAGCCAATCCCGGTGGTGTATCAGCGCCGGGTAGGTAACGAGCTACTTACTTTCCAGCGATTTGTTTACCGAGGGTCTCCGATTCTGGTCATTCCGATTACCTCGCACTTTGATATTCAACGGGAGTTCAATACGCTCACCGGTGAAAAGACAAACGTGGTCGTGGAAAATACGACGGACCGCGAGTGGCATGAACGAAAATATATGCGCGTTGGCTGGGGTCGGTCTCAGTTCGATCATGCGGATCGCAATATATTCCCACAGCAGGGTATGTATGGCGCATTTGCTCCTCCAAGTGAAGTGATCGATGAAACCTACGCAGACGGCGACCGACCGGTGAAAGAGCTTGCCGAAGACGGCACGATCCAATACCTCGACTACCAGGTGCGTTCTGTTTTTGCTGCACCGACAGCCTACCTCGACGGATACGGCACGATACCGGCATGCTGGTACTATCCTTGGTATCTCGGCCAAGTTGCTGAGTGCATTTCCGAGCGTGTTACCTTCCGTCACTCCTTTCTGAAGGTTGCAGATAGCGACTATGTGGCTTGGAATTACCCAGACGACAAACTCAAGAAGTTTGCATACTACCGCATGGAGCGGGCGCAGTACGACGCCGTGCGTGGAACGACCTTCACTGGCGTCAGCCGTCGGATACGTCGATTCCGCATTTGGGAAAACTACGTAGTGGCTCGGGGAGAGGCATGTGAAGTGTCCACTACCGGAGATGCCGCTGGCTCGTGCAGCGCAGGCCAATTCTGCGAGTCCTTTGACGACGGTAGTTTTTGCGTCGCAAACGACGCCAACGACCGCTTAGATTACAGCCAAATGACACCCAAACCGATTGTTTGGTACCTCAGCGAAGGCTTCCCGCGCGAGCTGGTCGTCCAGGCAATGGGTCTGGCCAATTCGTGGAGTGTTCCGTTTGCTGACGTAGTGAACACTCGCAAACCCGATGCCGCTGTCAGTGATATGTTTGTGATGTGTGAGAACAACTTAGGAGAGGCGGGGGAAGCGATGGCTGCCCTCGGACTCGACATCAACAACGCCGCAGACGTGGAACAAGCGCAATCGGCTGGGCAGCTCGCTATGATCGGAGCGCCCTGCGAGCGGATGGACGACCGCAAGCGTAATGGTGATCTTCGTTACTCCCAGTTACACGCTATCGTTGAGCCCATTTCGTATGGTCTTCTCGGCTACGGGCCGTCTAGCGCAGACCCCATGTCCGGGGAGATGATCTCCGGTAACAGCTACATGTACATGGGCGCTATGAAGCGCCAAGCGAATATGGGCATGGTAGCCATTGAGATTATGACCGGCATTCGTAACTTCTGGGAAACCACCTACGGAAATTACATTTCTGAGAAACTTCAGAAGCAGCGTCTTGGGGCGGCTACTGGTGGACTTCCCAGCTACTCCGTGGACTCCGCCCGTGCTGTGGCTAAGACCATGCTAAGCGAGGACGTTTCACGGCGAGTGGATACGATGGGCATCCCAACCACGGACGGCGATTGGGCAGCAGATAGAATGGCGGTTCTGGCCCGAAATGCGCCAGAGATTGCCAAAATGTTCGTTACCGACGACGTCAAATTACTACGGAAGGACCCAACCCTCGGCACGGCTACCTCCGAAACGACGGAAGATACCCTCGACCGTATCGGGCTTCACACTTGGGGTAACTTCAACGGCCATGTCAGCGATATGGAAAATGCGATCAACCTGACCGGTGCTGACGGCTGCAGATTTATGGCCGAATTTTCCGACCCTGCGATTCTAGGTCTAGCTCGTGAGTACAGTTCGCGTGTGAACGAGTACGTGTGTCAGCAGGCTCAAGAACTAACAGACTCTGCGGACGGCGCTAGTGTATTCGACTTCCAAGAGTTCGAGCAGCTTCAGGGGGCGTGCGAAACCGAAAACGCAGAATCCGAGGATGGTCTGTACTCGTGCCAAAACATTGTTTTGGATGATGGTGGTACCACCGGTCTTTACTGGACCAACCCATGTACGGTCGGCAAGTTGAAGGTTCAGCTTGCGGAAGCCGTGGTGGAGCTGGAGCAAAGCAACCCCTACAACTTCACACAAGACTATTTCCCACCCGACCCAGTGTACACCGACACGAAACACCAAGTGGTAAATGATTCCCAGTTGGTCCTCCTCAATGCAATTGATGAGATTCGGTCACAAATCGTTAGCGAGTTGGTTGGTCGTATCTTCCGCGGCGTCGCGGAGCATGAGGTCGGTCACAGCATCGGTCTTCGCCACAACTTCGAGGGTTCAACTGATGCGCTAAACTTCGGCGAAGATTACTGGAAGCTGAAAGGACAATTCGATGATGCCGGTGAGTTCCAAGCATACGATATGTTTGCTCCTGAGACGTACTACCAATCAAAGAATGGCTTGCGTCAGCTCCAATCTGCTTCGGTAATGGACTACAGCGCGAAGTTCAACGACCGGTTCTCGGGCGTCGGTTACTACGACCGCGCAGCGATTCGGTACGGCTATGGTGGACTAGTTGAGGTGTTCAATAGCGACCCTAACGTGGCGAAGTTCGACGCCTACATGGAAAACCCTCAGACTGCGGATCCCAATAATGTGCCGGTCTTGCCCGACATTGGCTCGACCTACATTGAGCGGATGTTCAAGCGCGTGCATTATACGAATATCCCCGAACTGTTCCCGAATGATTTGAGCAAGCTGTACGACCGGTCTCTAGTTCCTGCATCCAGTATTTCTGAAAGCGGAAGGGATGTGAGCGGCCGCTGGGAAGTTCCCTACCGCATGTGCTCTGACGAATTGGCCGGAAAGTTACCGACCTGCGAGCGTTGGGACTCTGGCGTCGATTCATACGAAATCGTCCGAAATACGCTCCTGGATTATGAGCAATACTGGCCTATTTACGGATACTGGCACGATAGTGTGCTGTTCCAGGCGGATGGCTATTACAACCGTGTTGTTCGCATGTTCCAGATGTTGAAGTCTCAGATGCAATGGTGGGTAGTCCAAAGGAACTGGTTCAACCATAACGACTGGTGGAAAAACCGCTTCGGGACACCATGGCATGAGGATGTCGATGGTGGTCTTGCAGGTTCCGCGGGTATTGTAGATTCCGTGAATACGATGGCGGCCACATTTGGTCGACCGGAGCCCGGTCAACATGGTTACCGGACGACGCGGGATGTCTTTGAGCCCGTTCCGTTCCAAGATAGTTCGGCGTATTCGAACTACCGCTTGGTCACGCCCAATAACTGTGAAGCACGACCACTATACGCGTCTTATGACTACAGCGGCTACCTGCCACTGGTCACACGGTCCGGTTCTATCTACGAGCGCCTCGCGGCCTTTGAGATGCTGGCCGATCCTACCAGTAACTTCATCGCTGCCGATAAACGCCAGGTGTCCTCTGGCAGCGGTTACTCAAGCTACCAGTACAGCGACATCGAGCGGCAGCTGATCAGCTTTTACTCGCTGTTTCCCAAGGAGTTGACCAATTTATATGGTGCAATGACGGCCAATAAGACGGATAGCTGGGGTTGGTACATGGTCACAAACCAAGCTGGTAACCCGGACCGATGCCATCGACGTAACGTCGTCGGCCCTGACGCGTTATCTATACCTGAGCTTGAGGCTATTGAAGGCACCACGGTCTGGGCTTTCAATCCGGAACCGGAATATACATTCCCAACGACTCGTTTCCGTCTACCGATGCTTGCTGCATACTATGGTCTCGGTTGGTTCTCGGATGCTTGGGACAAGAACTTTGTGGATATCACACGCGTGTATCTGGACGGGCATCTCGGTGCAGTTGAGCCCAGCGCTGATGCAGAGGTGTTGAGCTTCACTGACCCGCTCTCCGGTAAAACGTACTCGGCTATTCGGTCGCAGTTCAACAGCGATGTAATTCACCCTGCATACAGCATGATTGAGCAGATGCAGGCTGAACTAGAGAGCTACGGTAGCGTGGAAGAGCTCCAAGCAAACTACAACTACAGCGAGTACCAGTTCATTCTCGACAAGCTCGAGCTTCTCCGAGGTATGAACTACGCTTACGACTACAATCAGTAGTCTTCATGCGGCCTCGCTCTCAATACGCGGAGCGAGGCATGCATTCTCCTTTCGAACGCATTGGTAAACCGATTCCCGCGTGTTACATCGGGTGTGGTGGCCAACAAATCTCACATCACGATAGGGTTCTTACTGGTTGCGCTTCTTAGCAGCGGCCGGTTGTCTGCATGCGTTTCTCCTGAACTCATTGATGCAGCGGATGTTGACGAACGTGAGTCTCTATCTTCCCTGGATGCGCAATGTCGAAGAGGGTTCAATGCGCTTAGGAGAGGCCAGTATCTAGGTGCTCTTGGAGTACTGGAGCCGCTTCTTGGACGTGCAGATGCCATTGATTGGCCGATTGAGCTAGCGGTAGCTGAAGCGCTCTTTGGAGCGGGGGTGCCAGTTGAGAGAGCGCTCGAAGCTTGGGAAGGAGTAGTTGAGCCTTCAACTTTGGTGTCATCACGCCTTAGAGAGTTAGTAGAACGTTTAGATGCAGGTCGGGCAAAAGCACTTTTGCAGCTTGATAGCACGCGCGCGGCTGCCGCATGGCTGCGCACTCGGCAGGGGGCAGACAGTGCCGATCGTCAGGTCGCGAACAGCGATGTGGATTCTACGCTTTCGCGGCAAAAAATTGCGATTTTGCTCCCCCTATCAGGTCGATTAGCCGTCGTGGGAAAAGCCCTATTGGACGGAATGCGATTTCGCTTAGATGACTCCGTACAACTCATAATTAGAGATGTCGGGACGATGAGTGGCGCGAGACTTCAAGAGACAATGACAGAGTTGGCTGGCAGTGGCATATCCGCCATTATCGGACCAGTAGAAGGTCAAAGGGCTGAAGTTGCCTCACGGGTTGCAGCTCAGTTGAACATTGCATTGCTGTCTTTGAGTCCACAGCACGTGGAAGGAGCAACAACGTTCCGCGGATTTGTAAGTCGTGTATCTCATTGTGTAGCGCTATTGCGTCGTGTCCGCCGGGTAGGGGCGAAACGTTATGCGTTGATCGGAGCGGACACAGCATATGGTCGCGCGTTATCTTCAGCCTTTGCAACGGCGGTCGAGCAAGTTGGTGGTCGTCTCGTGACGGCGGTGGAGTACACGGCGGGGCGTCTTGATTTAGCGCGGCCAGCTAAAGCGCTCGCGAAGCATAGATTTGATGCGTTGTTTATCGCAGATGATCCGGAACGTGCGTCCACTATTTTGAGATACGTGGCAAGGGCGGGAATTCTCACCAGAGCTGGAGGAACGATTGGCATGCGGGATGGTCTACAGTACGTCCAGCTGCTAGCGCCTGCAGAATGGCTCGGTAAGCGGATTGAAAGTGCGGATGCCAAGTATTTATCGGGTACGTGGATGGCCACCGAATGGTCCGGTGCGAGAGCGCCGGAGGTTCAGCCTCTGGTGGCGGACATGAAAGACCACATTCAATCCAAACCATCATTGTTTCATGCGGTGGGCTACGATGCTCTAGGTTTGATCCAGCAGACGAAGGCAGAATCGGCAGCTGGAGTAGTCAAACGATTACGGTCGACGGTATTTGCAGGAATTCTTGGGCGAACGCGATTTGGTGTGACGGGAGACGTATTGCGTGATTTACGTCTCTATAGGATCGCGGAGCGTGGGTATAAACGCATCGGTACAGCCAAGTTTAGTAAAAAGGCGGTCAAATAAGAATGGCAGTTATAGGTGTAGTTCAGCCTGCTCCAGTGGAGCGTATTATCGTTGCATTAGACTCTACATCTCCGGAACAACTGTTTCCGCTGGTCGATGCATTGATGAATAGCGGCGTGCAGTGGTTCAAGGTAGGCTTGGCTACATGGATTTCTGGTGGGCCGGGATTTGTCGATCGGCTACGAGCGAAAGGTGCGAGGGTGTTCCTCGATCTAAAGCTACACGATATCCCACACCAGGTTCGACTTGCCACGCAATCCGCTTCGAACTTAGGGGTTGAGCTGCTCACAATTCATGCATGTGGTGGAGCAGAGATGGTTGCCGCTGCACGCGACGGTGCCAGTGCAGGGATGCGGGTGATTGCTGTTACGGTGTTAACTAGTCTCGATGCAACGGTAACCGACGTGATATGCGCGGGAGAAAAGGCGGTCGCTTCCGGAGCAGACGGCTTGGTTTGTTCTCCTCGCGAAGTGAAAGCGGTAAGGCAATCATTGGGGGGGGATGTACTGTTGGTCACACCCGGTATACGGCCGTCATGGTCCACTCGTGATGATCAAAAACGTATTGCATCGCCACGGGACGCCATCCATTGGGGAAGTGACTTATTGGTCATTGGGCGCCCTATTACGCAGGCGCAGGACCCTATCACCGCAGTTCAGCGAATTCTTGATGAACTCGCAGCATGAGTAACGAGATCTTATTCGGAGTACATCCGGTCAGTGAGTGGCTGGAATCCGCCGCGAGCCGATTTATTGAGATAGTGGTCAGTGGAGCTCCAAGTGGCCGAGTAGCTGAGATAATAAAGCGCGCACAGGCTCAGAATATACCGGTTCGGCAAGTCAGTAATTCCGCTCTAAGACAACTCTCCGGAGGGCGGAATCCAAAAGGCATTGCGGCCTTTGTGCACCCCTACGCGTATGCAGACCTTCAAGCCATAATCGAGACCGGCGGAGCCCCACTGTTGCTCGTGGTCGACGGGGTAACAGACCCAGGCAACTTGGGGGCTATTATACGAAGCGCCTCATTCTTTGGGGCCACTGGCATTATTGTTCCTCGCGACCGCTCTGCACCTATTAATCCCGTCGTTGAGCGCTCTGCAGCGGGTGCTGTAGCGCGTCTCCCGATTTGCCAAGCCAATAGCTTGTTGCGCACCTTGGAACGCCTAAAGGAGCGAGGTTTTTCGATCGTAGTATCGGTCTTGGGTCCACACCCTTTGCCGTCGGACGTTGATATGACGGGCCCAACCGTACTAGTGGTTGGTAGTGAAGGACGAGGAGTACGGCCGAGTGTCAGGCGCATCGCGAGCAGCAAAGTGTCTCTCCCTTCCGCCCGAACAAACTCTTTGAACGTATCCGCATTTTCAGCTGTGCTGCTGTATTCCGCGTGGAGCCAGAGGTCTTAGGCAGCCTGACTTATACTGAACAGCTCATGGCGCGACCGGTTTCTACGTAATCCAAGCAATGAGTTTGTATAACTCCGCCATTCGGCTAGGTTCCTATAGTCCATGCTAGGAGCATTTTCCGATGGTCTACAGCCTGCACCTGCGAAGAGGTAAAGACTCAATTTATTTTAGTATTGTTGATTAGGCTTCTTTCAGCTTGACAAGCATGAATGCGGCGAGTAGTGCAGAGCGTCCGTTTCTAGGTATCTGTTAGTCGCGAGTATCGATAGAAATGGGTTTGTGTTCTTTGGAAAGAAATTAATCGTGTCCGTGGCTAGGAGAAGTATGTGACGTAGCCATCACATACAAAGGCGCCTATCTTCGAGACACACGACATTGAAACATGCATCGTAGGCGTTTGTTCAGCTGCTGACGTAGCTCAATTGGCAGAGCAGCTGATTTGTAATCAGCAGGTTGTGGGTTCGACTCCCGTCGTCAGCTCCAACAAGCCCGCAGGAAAGCATTTTTCAAGACAAAGCACCAACTGGTGGGTTACCCGAGTGGCCAAAGGGGGCAGACTGTAAATCTGCTGGCGTATGCCTTCGATGGTTCGAATCCATCACCCACCACCAGGAACTGTTGCGGATTAGGCTTCAACAGGGACTAAGCGAGCGGGAGTAGCTCAGTTGGCTAGAGCATCAGCCTTCCAAGCTGAGGGTCGCGGGTTCGAGCCCCGTTTCCCGCTCCAACCTGCCTTTGTAGCTCAGTAGGTAGAGCGCGTCCTTGGTAAGGACGAGGTCACCGGTTCAAACCCGGTCAAAGGCTCCAGGCTCTACCGATTGCTGTTTAGCCAGCATCGGGAGGGCCAATCGTCCACCAGGACGAGGAACATGCTTTGAAGCGCTTTTACATCGCCGTGTTGATAAAAATTCGCGCATGGCTTGCAAAAGAACAGGGGTAGACACGAAGTCTACGTCCCGCTTCAAATCCATCGATTAGCTCATGTGAACATGGGCCGTCGAGCTCGGGATTGCATATGCAGCCCCGAAACACCGGTGTTGAGACGTCTCTTCAGTCGAAGCGTCGTCTGAACTACCGGCTATAGTTTTCACGAACTTCGTAACAGCCGCTAAGTAGCAGCTGAAAGCGAGTGCGTGATGTTTTTACCCGGTAAGAATGGGACTGCTTGCAGTCGCACGCTTATCAAGATTTAGGAAATAACTCATTGCTAGATAATCTAGCAATGGTACATAGCCGTAATCCGCCACAGCCGAGCAGGTCGCACTACGCCAAGTCTCGGACGCCACAGGAGTTACGAGGAGACACCGATGGCAAAGGAAAAGTTCGAGCGTACAAAACCCCACGTCAATGTTGGTACGATCGGCCACATCGACCACGGTAAAACCACGCTGACTGCAGCGATCACATTGATCCAGTCGCTGCGCGGCGGTGGCGAGGCCAAGTCTTTTGACCAGATTGACAACGCCCCGGAAGAACGTGAGCGAGGTATCACCATCTCGACCGCACACGTGGAGTATGAGACCGACCAGCGACACTACGCGCACGTTGACTGCCCGGGTCACGCTGACTACATCAAAAACATGATTACTGGTGCCGCCCAGATGGACGGAGCGATTCTAGTCGTTTCCGCAGCTGACGGTCCCATGCCGCAAACACGGGAGCACATCCTGCTCGCTAAGCAGGTCGGTGTTCCATACATCGTCGTGTTCCTGAACAAAGTGGACATGGTCGACGATGAAGAGCTTCTTGAGCTCGTGGAGATGGAAGTTCGTGAACTCCTTTCCAAGTACGAATTCCCAGGCGATGACATCCCGGTAATTCACGGTTCAGCGTTGAAAGCACTGAGTTCTGCGGACCCGGAGCATGCAGATGCAGGTCCGATCAAAGAGCTCATGGACACGATCGACGAGTACATTCCGACTCCCGAGCGTGCAGTGGACGGTACTTTCCTTATGCCCGTGGAAGACGTGTTCTCCATCCAGGGCCGAGGAACGGTTGTAACCGGTCGAGTGGAGCGCGGTGTCCTACATACTGGCGACGAGCTAGAAATCGTGGGTGTTCGCGACACGCAGAAGACTGTCTGCACTGGTGTTGAAATGTTCCGCAAGATTCTCGATGAGGGTATGGCGGGCGACAACATCGGATGCCTCCTACGTGGTACGAAGAAGACGGATGTGGAGCGCGGTCAGGTACTCGCAAAGCCCGGATCGATCAACCCACACAAAAAGTTTACCGCCGAGGTTTACGTACTTTCGAAGGATGAGGGCGGCCGCCATACTCCCTTTTTCAAGGGCTACCGTCCGCAGTTCTACTTCCGCACGACGGACGTCACCGGAAACATTACCCTTCCGGATGGTGTTGAGATGGTGATGCCAGGCGACAACATCACAATGACGGTTGAACTGATCACACCGATCGCGATGGAAGATGGGCTTCGTTTCGCTATTCGCGAAGGTGGTCGTACTGTCGGCGCGGGTGTTATCGCGACAATTCACGAGTAGTTGATAGCGCCCCGTTGGGCGCATCAATACTTTTTTATGAATCCGCAACCCGAATGAGCGTGCTCATTCGGGCTTGCGTGCTTCAGACACAGCTGCCATCTCCCCCGTGGCGATGGCTACAGGGCGTTGGCTCAATTGGTAGAGCACCGGACTCCAAATCCGGGGGTTGGGGGTTCGATTCCCTCACGCCCTGCCTGATGAGGAGCTCGAGAGAGCAGAATGGACGTTAAACGTTACGTAAATATGGGGTTCGTATTTGTCGGACTCTTGGCATGGATTTGCCTCAGCCCGCTGTTTGCTTGGGTCATGGAGCTCTTGTCTCCGACGTGGGACATGGCACTCGTTGGTGCTGAGTTCCGGCTATCAGACGTGCTTGGCCTGGTGACGGCGATCGCATTCACCGTGTGGCTTTTTGCCAAGGATGACGTGTATTCAGAGGCGCTGGCTATCGGGAATGAACTCTCGAAAGTCACCTGGCCGAACTGGGAAGATACACGAAAGTCAACCATCGTGGTCATACTGGTTACCTTAGTCATCGCGGTCATTCTTGGCAGTTTTGACTTCTTTTGGGGCCTGGCTACTGGTTGGATTTACGGGATTTGAGGAGCGACCGATGACGGAAGACATCATCGAAGAAGGCGTAGCCGCGGGCGAGGAGTTCGTAGACGAGGTGGTCGAAGCTGAAGTGCCGACCGAGCCTGCGCAACCAGTAAATCCTAACCTTCGCTGGTACGTGGTAAACACCTTTTCTAGCTACGAAAATCGCGCGAAGGCAAGCTTAGAGGAGCGAATCCGGCAAGAACGCTTGGAAGAGTTCTTCGGCGAAATCCTGATCCCGATGGAAACCGTGCAAGAGGTGAAGGGAGGGAACAAGCGTAGCACTGCACGTAAGTTTTTCCCTGGATACATGCTTGTGCACATGGAAATGACGAATGCCACGTGGCTGTGCGTTCAGGATACGCCGAAAGTCACCGGTTTTGTTGGTGGAAATAAGCAAAAACCGCGACCCATCCGTGATAAAGAGGTGGCCGCGATACTGGGTCAAATGGAAGAAGGTGCTACTACGCCTGCTCCAAAACAAGACTTCCGCGAAGGCGAGTCGGTACGTGTTACCGAAGGACCCTTCATGAACTTCACGGGGACCATTGAAGAGGTTCGACCCGATAAGCAGAAGCTTCGGGTACTCGTAAGTATTTTTGGACGTGCAACCCCCGTCGAGCTGGACTTTGTCCAAGTTGAGAGTGTGTAAACGATGGCCAAGAAAGTTACTGGAATGGTAAAGCTGCAGTGTCCCGCAGGGAAGGCGAACCCTTCACCACCTGTTGGCCCTGCACTCGGTCAACACGGCGTGAATATCATGCAGTTTTGCAAGGAGTTCAACGCGCGGACAAAAGACCAAGCGGGCATGATCATACCGGTCATTATCACTGTGTATGCAGACCGCTCATTCACCTTCATTACAAAAACGCCGCCTGCAGCGATTCTGCTGAAGAAAGCGTTGAATTTGAAGAGTGGCTCTGGTGAGCCTAACCGGAACAAGGTGGGTAAAATCACGAGAGCTCAGTTGGAGGAGATAGCGAAGGTGAAGGAACCTGACCTATATGCCACCGACATCGATGCTGCAGTGAAGACGATCGCGGGAACAGCCCGTTCAATGGGGATTGATGTCGTTTGGGAATAATCCCAAGCACACGACAGCCAACCTGGGAGGTCAGTTAGTACCTGACTGCTTGGACCAGGAGGAGTAGAGCACATGCCGAAGCACGGTAAAAAGATGCGCGATGCACTCGCGCGAATAGATCGCACAGCACGTTACTCACTGGAAGATGGTATTGCGCTGGCGAAAGACATTGCGTTTGCAAAATTTGACGAGAGTGTTGACCTGGCTGTCAACCTAAACGTCAATCCCAGACATGCTGATCAGATGGTCCGTGGGGCATGCGTACTACCACATGGTTTAGGAAAGACCGTGCGCGTGGCCGTATTCGCCAAAGGCGATAAGGCCGAGGCTGCTCGTGCCGCCGGCGCGGACATTGTTGGTGACGAAGACCTTGTTGCGAAGATCCAAGGTGGTTGGGTCGAGTTTGACAAATGCATCGCTACACCCGACATGATGCGATTCGTGGGTCGCGTTGGTAAGATTCTAGGACCACGTGGTCTGATGCCGAATCCCAAGGTTGGTACTGTCACGATGAATGTCGAGAATGCCGTCAAAGAGGCCAAGAGCGGCCGACTTGAGTTTCGGGTAGAAAAAGCCGGTATTGTGCACACGACCATTGGGCGGCGTTCTTTTGAGACACAGCAGCTTGTGGATAACGCCGTCACTTTGATCGATCAGCTGCAGCGATTACGTCCTGCTAGCGTAAAGGGCGCGTATTTTGTAACGATAGCCGTCTCCACTACACATGGACCCGGCATCAAGATAGATGAGGCGGAGGTGCTCGCAAGCCTGAAAGCCGCATAGTCGGTACTTCACAGCGATCACAACTGGTCAAATGAATACTAATCCTGCCTAAGAAGCGGGTACGCGTTGAAGTTTTTAGCGCGAGAAACCCTGCGGAGGTGGACTGGTTGGAGCCTTGGCTCCAGTCCGGTGTCATGCCGGATATCGGCGCGAGCTCATCCCCACGTTTTTGTGAGGTGAGCACATGTCGAACCCTGAGCCCTCTCGTAGCCTCTCGCACACTAATGTTCAATGAACGTAGCGCAGGCGACAGGTTAGGGTGGGTAAGGAGAGTTTAGCAATGGTAATGAATAGGTCTGGAAAGGAAGCCGCTGTAGAGGAGCTCAAAGAGCTGCTTCTCGGTCGTCAGTCCGTGGTCTTGACCGACTACAATGGACTGACTGTGGCGCAAATGTATGAGCTTCGTCGGGCTTTCGATGCGGCAGGAGCTGGATACAAAGTGGTGAAAAACACGTTGTGCCGACTCGCGCTTGCAGGTACCCCGATGGAGTTTCTTGGTGAGGAGCTCAAAGGTACGATTGGCATTGCATACAGCGATGATCCCGTCGCACCAGCGAAGGTCCTGGCTAAGCTCGGGAAAGAGATGGAGAAGCTGACGGTAAAGCTCGGCTATCTCGATGGAAAAAAGCTCTTGCCGAATGATCTGGAAGCGCTTTCACGCCTACCAGGTAAGGATGAGCTGCGGGCGAAACTGCTGAGCGTGTTCAATGCACCAGGTACCAAAATGGTTCGTGTACTAGCGGCAGGGCCTCGAGACTTCGTGAGCATACTCAATGCACGCCTTCGGGCTTTGGAAGAAGGCTAACTCAAACAATCAGGGTTTTAGTTCAATCTGTGTCGATAAAGGAGAAAGAAAAAGTATCTCTTTCCAGAAAAGTGGATTAGATGAACGGATACACAAGGGTGATGACACTGTATATTTTACTACAGGACAATGGGGATATGCCGGATGGAATACAAATGGCAATACGTTGGGCACAATTATCGCCAATGGATTTCTTCTCCATTTAAATTTATGCAAAGACTATATTTTGGCAAATTCTATCAAGGAAATATCCTTACCTTTAACAACAAGAGTTGATGAAGAAAATGACGCGCAATTAATGTCATACCGATTTACCTTGATGCGTATTATGGAGGATTTCTATTATCAATCTATAATACGTCAGGAATTAATCCAATATGTACAAGAACAAGGTGGTGATATCACCCAGCTCACTCAAAATAAAACAACGGCGCCCTTGTATCAATCTTTTACCTATAAAAGACTATCAGATTCTTTGAAAGCCATTGAAAATAAAATTCCCTTCTATTCGACAACGAAGAGAAACTTTAGAGAACAATATAAAGTGACAAAAGAGGATGATGAAAGTAAAAGAATACCTTCTCTGGAGTATTCTTTATTGAATTCTTCTTTTCCATGGAACCGTACTTTCGAAATTGGTTACGATTTCAAATACATAGCATAGTGTAAAGGAATCGATTGATTTTTTTAGTCCTTCATCGTGGTAGATATGTATGTATGTATGTATGTG
>PKDL01000530.1 GCA_002863065.1 Pseudomonadota bacterium | reverse complement strand
CCCCGAAAGAAAGCACCATAGAGCCCGATTTTTCCTGTAACAAGTCGAGTGTGCTCGCCGACCGATAGATACTACGACCGAAAAAGCCGTTTCCACGGCCCGACTGCCCGGGCAGTCGGGCTAGTTGCCCGGGGGCACCCAGCCTTCGGGTGGAATCCATTGATACGGCGTGCAGGTGTATGTCCCGCCAATCTCGTCTCGACCATCAATGTAGACCATGTCTCCATTAGGGTCGGACATGTAGAGAAATAGTAAAAAATACCGGTAGCGATGATGACCTCATACCTTCCGCCGAGTCCGCCCTTCAGTACGTGAACTACCACGCTTAGAGCCGCTTTGTACTCACTTATTGAGAAGCTAAACATCTCGACGTGTTCCGAGCGACCTATTTCAACGCACTACGGCCCTAAGGAGCATGGTGTTACACGTGAATACTGCAGAGTACACCTCTGTGCCCAGTACATGCCCCATATTGTTTGTCAGTGTAGGCCAAACGGCACCCACAACACCCCAGCAATCACCGATCCGGGGGCCATCTGTGGGGACAATCGAGGTTTTATCTGTAACGCAACCTACTGCACTGACTCTCAGGGGTGCTCAAGCACTCGAATAAAGAAACCCACTACTACAACCTTGAAGTTGTGCGCGAGATTGCTAAAGTGCCGTCCGAGACGCCGAATATCCGGTGAGAAGGAGCGTACAGATGACAATCAAGAAGGCACTCATCGCGATTGCTGCTATCGGTTTCCTCGCAAGCATTGCTGGATGCCCTGGACCGTATGTCCCGGTAAAGAACGGCGCATGCAAGCAAGGCCGTGAGTGGGTTCCACCCGTAAAAACCGGTGAAAAGTGGAAAGCTGGCTACTGCAAGAACAGCTAGGCCAATGTCGGCAGTGCACAATACGAGTGCTGTCGACACATCATAAGCCGACCACAAACGTCGTCGTTAGCAGCGCACTCACGGTATAATCTGGCTAGTCCCCATCCGTGTCTCGTGCACACGCGCCCACCTGTACATTACGTTGTTCCACGTAAAGACGCGTACGTGTGTCCTACGGCTTTCCCCGTATCACTAGACAGCTCCTAATATGCGTAGCTTCGTCTGCTCCCAGAGCGGATGGCGCCCACGGGCGTGGAACGCTCAACTGAAGCTGAATTGCCTTCCGCACCACATGGCCACCGGGGACGGTACTCCACTACTCCGCACCTGAGAAACCAGAATCTTGAATTGACTATCGAGTAACCGATTGCTCTATTGCGTTAGAGATCATCCATGAAACAGACCACTCCATCCGTTGTATTGATATCGCCACCAATCGCCAAAGCATGCGAACCGCTGCTTGGAATTGGCATACTGAAAGCATGGCTTGAGCGTCATGGTTATCCTTGCGAATGCATCGACGCGAACGCACTGGCCCAAGAGTGGTTACTAACGCCCGATGTGGTGGATGAGGCAGTACGAAAACTCGACCGCAGCTCGCACCAATCGAATAGGATGAAAAAAGCCATCAGAAGCTGGACGGCGGTGAGACGTGGCTTACCAGACCTGAAGCGCAGCCTTCGTACCCCGGATGGGTATCGGAATGCGAACTCGTACCGTACAGCTGTGACGACGCTGAATCGCACGATGAGCTTGGTAGGCTCTGCCCACGACCTTGAGCAAGGCTCACCAGTTTCGGTCTCGCTGACCGATTATCTCGACACCCGAGTATGCGACATGTCGTCGGAATCCGTCGCCAATGCTGCACAGGCACCGGAAACGAACCTCCTGTATGACTGGTATATGGGCGAATTACTTCCTCGTCTGAAGGCGCTCGATCCGGACATTATTGGACTCTCCTTCATCTTTAGAAATCAGCTGCTCTGCGGTACGGCATTAGCAGCTCTGATCCGACGTGAAATGCCGCAGGTACATGTCGTATTAGGCGGCGAGCTCGTCAGTGCATGGGCGCCACATTGGGAACATACTGCCCTTGGTCATCTTGCCGACTCTCTCATCCCATACGAAGGCGAGTATGGGCTCCTAGGGTTGTGTAAGGAGCTTGAAAAACCGCTGCATGAGCAAAACTTTGCTCGTATCCCGAACCTGCATTGGTGGGACAGAAGTGGGTCAGAACCTCGCTTCTGTCGCAACCCGACCAAAAAACCTGCTTCGCTTTTAGAGGTGCCCACACCGGATTACAGCTGGGCACCGTGGGATCTGTATTTCGCTCCAGAACGTACAGCACCGTTGGTTACCGCCCGGGGCTGCTATTGGAATCGCTGTACATTTTGCCCCGAAGTAGTCAATCCTGAAACGAAACTCCGGTTTGCAAAAATCGCGGGTATCGCACGGGACATGAACACGCTGTACAAGACACTCGGCGTTACCACGTTCCACTTTATCGACTCCGCAATGCCTCCAAAACTCTTGAAAGGTATCGCCGATTACATAGAAAGGAACAATCGCCCCTACCGCTGGTACGGGTTTTCCAGGCTAGAAACTTATCTATTCCGACCAGGATTCGCCGAGGCACTTTTCAGAGGTGGCTGCCGGATGCTGAAACTCGGGCTGGAGACCGCAAGCCAGCACCTGCTCGACCGCATGGATAAAAAGCAGGATGTAGGGGACGTATCCCGTATTCTCAAGGCGCTTCGCGATGCACAGATCCTCGTGCACGGGTTCATTATGTTTGGCACGCCCTATGAACAGCTGGTGGACGCAGAGCTGACTCGGCGTTTTATGGCGGAGCACAGTGACTGCGTACAGTTTCTCAATTGCTCCATCATGAATCTCGCGAAAGGTTCGCCTATGGCATTGGATCCATCAGCGCATGGTATTTCGCAGGTGGTTCCTTTCGAGATTGATGAGCACACACTCGATTTGGCGCTTTACAGTAATTTCGAAGGTGAAGGATGGGGCCGTGTCGGAGCACGGCGGTACTTACATGATACCTTCCTGCGGGATCCCGACGTCCGCCCAATACACCTACGGACCCCAGCGCACTTCGACTCCAACCACTCGATATTTTTTCACCCCCTGATTTTTGGGGCGGCTCAGACTTCCCAGGTGGGTAATGGCGGAAGACGAAAAATATCGGCACTCGAGCTATCGTCGAGGTCGAATGGCTCAAACTCCACAGTCCAGCTGCCAGTATCCCCTTCATAATCAATACGCAGCGATTCAATATCCCAGGTCCCAGTTTCTGGGCCAACGAGGCGTACCGTATGTGCCACACTGCCGGGTCGAATCATTCCTTGAAGTGATTCGCCAGAACCGCATGACCCCTCTACATCGCGCAATGGCAAAAGGTGCCCATTAAACTCAAGGTCGGGCACATCGCTCCGACCGCGTTCGCCGGTTTTGAGATGCAAAACCATCTGGGCGAGCTTACCCGCCATCAGGTCGTCTCCTTTGGCTCTGATTTTGGCGTTGATGGTGGCTGTTGTAACGCAATGGTGTATCCCGCACCGTATGCTTTCGCCTCAGTTTCCGTACGCACTACATGCCAAATTGAAGTAAATCTCTCAGGATGTTCATCAACGAACTTTACCACCGCTTGGGTAGACACCATGGCGGCTTTATCCAATGGGAACCGATATGCGCCCGTACTAATGGATGGCAGCGCCACTGACTCGACCTCATTTTGATGGGCGAGCCATAGTGCATTCCAATAGGTTGTGTAGAGAGTATCTTCCTCGTTGGCCTGACCACCGGCCCACATTGGACCCACTGCATGAATCACATAATCCGCGGCTAATTTGTCACCAGCCAAGGTGATCACTGCATTTCCTGGAGGACAATTTCCATGCGCTTTGCGTATGGCTTGAGCATGCCCGAGTAACTCTGCCCCGGCGGCTCTATGCAGTGCACCATCCACATCACCAGCAACCGTAAGTGTCATCGTGCTTGGACTGACCAGAGCTTGCACGGGTGCTTTGTGTAGCGTCTCTTGAATCACGCGAATTGTCGTTGACCCTCTTCTGTATTCCAATATCGGCTCCAACTCCGCTATTTATTGTTCCTGCCAAGGTAGCCACATTCGGTCGAACTTGACCCGTATCGGCTCACCGTTAAATGGACCTTTCACCACGCCATACCTATCCCCGTATTGTGGCACGTGGTCACTACAGTAGGGTTCCGAGTACAATACATATTCATCCGCGTACAGAGGACGAGGAACTTTGAGTATCTCTGGTGTAGTGACCCCTCCCCCCGTCCAGGACATGTCATGCCCGCCAGATAGTACTAAGGTCTCCACATGGCGCGAATCGGTACGGCGTAAAAATAAACCCAAGCCCCAATGCCCTGGCTCGCCAGCGGTATCCACCTCCAACGGTATGTCTACGATATCAATCACAGAAGAATCGTAGTTGGTTAGAATGAAGCGTTGCTCCCCGGGCTCAGTGCTTCCGTACGACAAGAGATGGACATCCACCATACCTGTGGGCTGATTGGGGTCGTCCGCACGAGCGTTCTCGTTTTCCAAGACGACTATCGACATCTCTTGCACGGGAGGATTCCAGGGATGAATCCAGAGCGTGAAGTCACGTTCCTGCTCAGACGGAGTCTCGACTACAGCACGGATATCATATGTTTCGCCCACAGCCCCCTCCCCGGCTTCACCTCCACGGCGACTCACAGTAAACCGCACGCGCTCTGCGGGCAGTTTCAAGGTCACCATGTGCAAACCGAGGCTGCTACGGATGGGAGTGTCACTAGTTCGAGGGTCTCTGCCTTCAATAACAATGTCATACGTCGCACGTTCTCGTGCCGAATATGCCACTAGGATAGCTGCTTGTCCGCTGGGATATAGCGGGCGGCCTGCACTATACCGACGGTCCGAACCCAATAATCCGACGCGCGATAACCCATCCACAGCATCCGATGCCAGCTGAGTGCGTAACTTCGGCCGTGGTGGTAATAGCGACGGTGTAGTGAGTATCTCGGCCATGGCTTCTACCCCTTGGTCGACCGAAGCAGGGGGCGTACACCCCACCTGATTCAGTCGTCTCATGTCCACGGGCGCTCGATAATCACGGACTGCGAACCCTACAGCGATCATTGCAGCCAGCACCAGCAAGACAGGAGCTGCTCGACGAACTCTAGGACCAAAAGAGACTCTCCCCATGAGAAGCGGTTCCAAACCAAGTGCCAATGCTGGCCCCAATGGTACGATTCCTGGAGCGGCATAGGTAAGCTGCTCCCAGTCCAATGACTCAAGCAACATCATCGCTATATTGTGCGGTAGAGCGAAAACCACGAGGATCCACCCCATCCGGCCTGGGCGAGCAAAGCACCGATACAGACCGACCCATCCGGCCGCGACTGCGAGTTGTCCAAAGCTGCGGCCGACCTGTAGTGGAAGCCACAGGAACGTGGGAAAGGGATTCCACGCTGTTCTTACGACCTGGTCAGTAAAAGGAAAGTTGAGCGCGCGAAACTTGAAGGTCATGCCAAAGATGGAATTATCCACCACCCGGGCGGCGAAATTGGAATGCACCTTGGGATGTCCCAATGGATTTCCCAACATAATCCAATTGATATAGAGCCACGGTGAGACGGCCACTAGACCTCCTGCAACCGCTCCGAGGAGCAGATGGCTCCGCCGACAGCCGTGAGGTGTCGCCCACAAAATCCCCAGCATGACACCAGGCAGGAACAGTGACGACGTATAACGCACTCCGATGAGGTGCCCCACCGACACTCCACAGAGAACGGCCCAACCCAGAGTCAAACGCCCACGAAGTGCAGACCAGAGCAAAAAGGCAACGAGTGCGACTGCGAACGTATTTTCATTGATGTGATATCCGGTGAAGATCGCCATCCCGTACACGACTACAGCCGTACTCAAGGCACTCGCACGCCCACTTGCGCCGCACGCGCGTGCCGCAAGATAGCCGCACATCCCAAGAGTAGTGAGTGAAGTAATAGGAGATATTAGCCACCCGATCGTCCCAAACAGTGCGACCGGAGGCGCAACAATCGGCGCGTTACCAATACGTTGCTCGTAAAAGAGTGGCGCCAGACCATTAAATTCGGTGGTGGGGTGTTGAATTACATAGTGCATCACCCCGCCCGACACCGCGTCATACAACGGTACAGACGAGGCCGGGTCGTTACCAATCGCATACATAGCGATCACATAGAGGCAATGATGGACCGTAGAAAACACGTCGCCTGCATCGAGAGAACGTACCCCGAATATCAGCAACAAGCTGACTGCTACGAGACCCACGAGTGGCCATCGAAGCTCGAGCCAGCTTATATCCATAGCTAAGCTGCCTCGGCTATGCTCGCGCCACCCCAGAGTAAAATTCATCGCCGATGCGACCACGAGTAGCCATCCAGCATCCATCGGAATCCCGAGAGCCGCCGTGGACAAAAACATCATCAGTGGATAGGTGCTGAAACCTACAATACAGACAAGACCGAGCCGCTCAGCACCGCCAACCGCCGGAACGATGAGTCGCGACACGAGCCATGCCGGAAGCAAAAACGCCCACCCGCCGACGAGCAGAACGTAAATGAGGCCAAGTAATGCCACAGAATCACACTACCATGAGGTTACAAGACTCTACAGCGATGGGCGTCAGTCCATTCGGCGTGCTGCCGGTAGAAACAGTAAAAATAGAGCCATACCGAACAACCACATCGGATTGGAACTGTGCCCCAATGGCTTATGACTACAGCCTGGCTCGGTCATATCGGCCCTGTTCTCCTCGACACACTGCCCATATGTCAATACGAAGCCGGGCGGACATGGCACGGCTGGACCACTCGCCAATACGCATTGCCCGGAGTCATTGCAGAGCATGGTCTCACCGCAAGAGCCGCAGCTACCGCCACAGCCGTCGTCGCCACACTCCATTCCCGTGCACTGCGGAAGGCAGCCGGTAATACACTCGCCATCCACGCAGCTTACACCGGCGGCACACTGGCCGCAGGAGCCGCCACACCCATCACTACCACAGTCTTTATCTGTGCAGCTTGGCGTACATACGGTCTGGCAGGACCAGGAATCCGTGTCGCATGTGGAGCCGCTTGGACATTGTCCACAAAGCTCACCGCAACCATCCGGTCCACACTCCTTACCTGAACAAATAGGTGTACATGGCCCGGGCGTACATGCGCCAGCATCATTGCAACTTTGACCGGCCGGGCAACTACCACACGAACCATCACATCCGTCCGTACCGCACAGCTTCCCGCTGCAATCTGGAATGCATATGGCCTCACACGCATTATCGACCGTACAGGTCAGTCCGTCAGCACACTGACCACAAGACCCACCACACCCATCACTACCGCATTGTTTTCCAACGCACTGGGACTGACAGGAGGATTGACATGCACCAAATGCATCGCATGATTCACCCGATGGACACGTGCCGCACGTACCGCCACACCCATCGTCACCGCATGCTTTACCAAAGCAGCTCGGAGTGCAGTTAGAGCACACCCCCCACGACTCACAGACGGCGTCAGCAGGGCAGATACCGCAACTTCCACCGCAGCCATCATCTCCACAGTTCTTATTGGTACAATTGGGAGTGCAACCTGCGGCTTCACATGCTTGCGAGGTCCCACACAAAGTACCCGCAGGACACGTTCCGCACACACCTCCGCACCCATCAGGGCCACATTGCTTATCCGCGCACTCGGGCACGCACCCTCCGCCACACTCTAACGGATACTGCCCAGACGGATCGGGACTGTACACGGGCGAGCAATTATAAAACGACTTTGAGACATCCCATCCACATTTATCGTACAAATCCGGACACGCCTGAGCTGCCGGATTCGTGCAATCAAGGCCATATGCCGTAGCGAGCGTGACGCAGACTAAGCTCCACCCAGCGCTACAGCACTCCGGAGCGACCGTACAGACAATGTCCATGACCGACTGACTACAACACCCGGGACTTACCGAGGAAGTACAGCAGTTATTGGCCGGGTTTTCGGTGCAGTTTTTTATGCATACTTGGCCCGCCTCACACCACTTGAGCGTAGACGGTCCATCACAACACCCCTGGTAGCTAACATCACTCCCGCACGGAACACCGGTTGCGTATCCTCCAGCGGAACATTGGGCCGAAACCTCCAAAGAGCAAAAGAAGGCGGCCACCGCGATAATCCGGGCTGTCATAACTTTTGAAAGTTACTTGATGCGAGTCACAGATTCAAACCTTATACCGGATAGTTACACGCTGGATAATGCATTTCGCTGTAACCTTTTGGGTGGTATTTACATTGCGGATGCGTCTGTATTCGCTACATGTGAGAGTCAGGGCCAGTCACTTCGCCCCGCTCTCATTGGAGCTCAACAAATCCGCAGCGTCGTCGAATCAAAATCACCCAGCACTGAGGTTGCGAGCCGCGGCAATTATTTGACTATATAACCGCCGCGCAATTGGAGAAGTAATGAAAGCAGTACGCATTGCTAATCTACAGGCGGTTGCATTTCCCGAGCTGATTACCATCGTTCGTGGGGATACCTCCTTTTCAATCAGACGATCAGAAATTACTGACCTCATCACGATTCTTGGTGAACTGAGCACCGACATGCAGGCCGAACCCAGCACAACCGTAGAGGTTGAGACTCTAAACGTATCTCACATCCCTTCGTATCTCGATCCGGAACTCAGCACTTCCCCAACACGTATCCACGGGCGCAGTACACGCCAACTCAGCGCGTGGGTTGTCGTCCGGCGCTTTCTTAGTTCCTGCGACCGCGCTCAAGGCTTTAAATCGCTCGTTCGTCATGTACGGCGCACAAAAGTGGTTGAGGGCAATGTCGGCCGGACACTCGATACCTTACTTCAAGAGAAAGTTAGCGCTGGTGAGTTGATTCTGACCAATAGTGGCCGATACCGGCTGCCTAATATCTAGCAAGGTCTAGGGCAAAAGCTATCGGGGATAGACGTGAGGAGGACCACTATTTACGTCTCCGCATCAGCGGTGGATTAGCGAACCTCTCTTGTAAAGCTACGAGGGCCCTCTTTAGCGCTGGAGAGGCGTTGTACTGCGCCTTCAGAAGGGCAGCTAGAGTATCGGGATGATCCACTACCATAATGGCGTTGGCGGCTGCAGCTTGCACATCATCAGTGCTAGTAATGAATCCATCGACGAGCACCTGCATTGCAGCTAGACGTACACTCCATTCTTCTGCAGCGTCGCTGGATGTCCGAGCGATCCTCCAAAACCCCCGATTACCGGCATCGCGAACTGAGCGAATGAGCCACTTGCGGCGCTGTGCGTCCGTTTCATCTCGCAGCGCGACAGCCAGACGCTCGACGGCACTGGTTGTATGGAGTTGTCCGAGTCCCGCGAGCACACCAAATTGGCGTTCACCTGGCTCGGCAGCCGCGCTAAGTAGGTGACGTTCTGCCGCGGCCGTCCGGTGCCATCCCAGGGCACCAGATACCACATATACCAAATGAAATTCAGATACGCTGGGCGCGTCTAACAGGGCATGAAGCACGGGTTCGACCCGGACATCTACGAACTCTCCTAACACCTGCACAATACCGGTCAGAAATGCGGTCTTAGCATCCTCGGATAGCGTGCTAATTTCTCCGCCATTGAACACCAAGCGCTCGACAATGGCCGGGAGAGCCCGGTGTTGGTAATGCCGAAACGAGCGAGTAACTGGCACAAACCGGCCCCTTTTTTGCGCATTCAGTGCTGGCATCTGGGATTCGAGTCTTTTGAGCACCCGGAAAGGTTCGGGATCCGCTTGCTTCGCGTCAGAAATCCACGACGCTAACACGTCGCGGTCGGATTCGGGCAAGTCGCCTGCCTTGAGTAATGCCCCTTCAGCGAGGGCCGTCGAAGATAGGAAACAAAGAGCGGCCGCGATAGCTGTAATTAAGTTAGTCGATTTCATCGTCCGCTCTCCCACCACTTGTAATCGGGGATTTGCCGGGTTGCGTTCGTCCCACAATGAACCTCTCCAAGAAGACGATGATAGAGGTCCCAATCTTCAGTCCACCTCACAGAAATACCATGTGGCGCAAGCTCTTCTTCTAGTTGAACTTTGAAAATATCCGCGCCACCGATCGTTGGTCCATGAGGTTCTGGCGGCGCAAAGTTTTGCGAGTCCAAAAGAATACCATTGGCTGTACCTGGTTGTAGTGCCACTGAGTAGCCAGATTGTTTCTCATGTAAATACGGAATATGTACGAGGTCATCATCTACGAACCCCGTAGCCTGCTTTATGACCAGATATTGCCCCTCAACTTCAGCGGTAGAAGATTCCAATTCAGCGGAAAGCTGCTGAGAGTTCACAATTGCATTGATGGAGATTTCGGCATTCGCGCCCCCGGACCACTCTTTACCCACAAACAACCGTGCGGACCCGTTCCCTGCTTGCTGCTGCTCTTCCAGCATTTCCCAGGCGAGCTGTGGGTCGTTCAAGCCAACAGTCCAACCTCGCTCGAATTGCTCCGTGGGGAAGAATGTCGCCGTCTCATCGACGTGTCCTACGATCAGCCATGAAGTATCGACGTATACAGGAGGTTGCTGGAGCTGCGATTCCATCATTGTTGCAAACGATTCGTCGGGATAGAAGGACGGAACTGAGCCCCGATACGAACGCCCCAGAGGGTAATCAATGCCTTTGAAGCTATACGGAGGAATCGTCTCGGTATTGCCGAAGGAATCCAGGGAATCCATTTGCCCAGGATGCGTAAGGTCAAACTGCTGGACAGCAGCGGAGTCGGGTCCACGCAAGTCGAAGACAACCCGCCCCGCGTTACGAAGCGGATTGTTGGGGTTGTTCGGATTATCTACATTAGCAGACCGAAAGTTTACCCGAATCGCATGCTGCGCACCCTTGGGTCCGGGCATCGACATGTATCCCGTTTCGAAATAATCCTGTGCCCACTGGTCTCCGTAGCCTACTTGATATAACGGTGCATTCACGCTAGAGGCATTGAGTGCAGCAGTAAGGTCGCCGATGAATGCGAGCGATGACGCAAAGTTGAAGGCCACCGCATATGCCACTTCCGTATCGAGAAGATGGTGGTATGTCATTACAGGCGATACGCGCAGCACCACACTATCCGTTCCGTAACTCTCGCTTTGGCCGCGCACCTCTAGGCGTACGGTAATATATCCGTCCCAAATATCAGCATCCCGCACGATATCCTTGGCCTCAATCCGCAGATTGACACCTTCCCGTATCTGCTCCACCGAAATACTGTGTTTCTGGGGCAGTGCTTCATACGTGAGATCATTATTTTGGTACTCTTGAAGAAAGATACGTACGTAATTCGCACCAGTTCCCTCAACTACCAGTGTCGCTGTCGCATCATCTGGAGCTCCAGGCCATGCACGGATACGCATCGGAGCCATGTCCAGCAGGTCTTCAAGCCCATTCACCTCGTCATCGGCAGCATCGTGGCATTCCGCAAGTTCATAGTCCGACTTATTACCCTCCGTGCAGGTATCTTGATCGTCGTCGATATTGGCAAGAAACACTGCACCATTCGCTTTATTCCAAACGTTTTCATACGCATCTTCACTCGGATCATCGAGGTCCAGAACGCCGTTGCGGTTGTTATCCACGATAAGGTCTACCGAAGCATTTGTAATCGTGGCATCTACACCGTCCGCTGCATCAGCTTGGTCTGCGCCATCGGCGACGTCTAAAGCATCGGCACCATCCGTGATACTGGCACCATCAGCAGCGTCAGCCTCGCTCGTCGTATCCGCTCCATCACTTCCATCGGATGCATCCGCAGCATCGGTTGCGTCCGTCGCATCACTGAACTCTAAGGAGCTCGTAAGAGTGGGTGAATGACATCCCAGAATCAAAAGAAAGGCGAGCACAGAGACAGCCCGCCACCATTGTGTAGTCGTTATCCGCATCAGCTACTATCGTCTCCGCGTGAACCGTATCGGCCGAGCACGGCGCCAGCTTGAAAAGGTGCGTGGCAAGGCGATTATAAGAGCTTGAATCGTCTATCGCTGACCAAGCATGGATATATTACCGTGTGTACCCACACACTTACAACGCAGAACGAACATTCGTCTTTTTCCACCGTCGCGGTAAGCCATACTCGCCGCCCACGTTCATCACTATTCCAGTCCGCACGCCAGCAAACGTAGAATCCGTGTTTCAAGCATAGACGACACCCGTGTGGCGTGGGATTCTTCTCATTGCGTCGGCGATAGTGTGAATACTCAATGCGAATGTATAGCCGACTGAACCAGCACAAGGGGCCTGAACGTGTCATTGCTCGATGATGTGGTAAAAAAAACCGTCACTAAAAATGCGGAGAACTCCGAAAAAAACCGACTAGAAGCGCACGCGCAGGGACTTGTTGATCGCTATGACGGCATGCGGCACGACCCGAATGAGGCTCAGATAGAGCGTGGGCACCGAAAATGGCACGGCGACCCCCGTCTCACCGTCGCTGGACTCGGAGTTGGTCATCTCATCGAGTTTGTAGACTGCGGCGCTGAATTAAATGGGCAGTGGAAAATCGTGAAGGTTGAAACCGAAACGGTACGAGCAATCGTGGCAAGCCGTAATGGCAGGCCTCCCTACGCCCGCATGGTCGAGGCAGATGTACGGGCCGAAATACGTGAAGGTCGACTCCGTATTATCGGGCGGTGAGGGTATGGCACGTATTGCTCTTATCTCGACTGGCGGCACCATTGAGAAAACATACGATGAACTTCATGGAGTACTGTCTAACCAGGTATCTAACCTCGATGTGCTGCTCGCAAAACTTAGGCTCCAGGGAGTTGAACTCATTCGTGTCCCTCTGATGAATAAAGATAGCTTATACATGACTCCAGATGACCATACGCTAATCGCAGATATGACGAGTAACATGGCCGAGGTGCACGATGGTGTCGTCATTGTTCACGGGACAGACAACTTAGTACGGACCGGCAATCGCATTACCGAGCTCATCCGAGCCCCGAAAGTTCCGATCGTGCTGACTGGAGCAATGCGACCATTTCAACTACGAACAACGGACGCCCTGCAGAACATGACGGAGGCATTACTTGCCGTGCAGCTACTGCCTCCCGGAGTGTGGTTGGCCATGCATAATCAAGTGCTGTCCTTTCCTGGAATAATCAAAGACAAGGAGCACGGCATCTTCCGACGCGCAGACGATACCGCCTCCAGCTAGCTAGCGAGAGGCGGCTCTATCTGGGAATTCTCCGGGTCTTATCTCGTCCAAAGCTGAACACACACCCCACCATAAGCAGCAATAACAGAATGCAACCAGTCCGTCCTCGTTGAGGTCCCGAGACAGGCGTACAACTAAAGACGTCGTCACCCGTTAGATTAGTCGTTGCAAAGTCATCAGAAGACAGCAGTGGGTCTGTCCCATTGGCTACCTCAAATCCGTCCACGACTCCCCCACCGTCCGTGTCAGCAATCGTGGGTGAAGTCTTAGTTACGTTTACTTCAATGCCATCAGAGAGGCTGTCTGCATCGGTATCGGGGTCCATTGGATCGGTGCCTAACTGTAACTCAACTCGGTCCGGTAGGCCGTCCCCATCCGTATCTCGCAGCCCATCAGCAGCACGCAATGGATCCGTTTCGCCGGGATCTACCTTTCCATTACCATTGGAATCCTCTTCACCATCAGCCCAACCGTCTCCATCGGTGTCTGCACGAATTGGGTCACTTACGGTAGTAGGGTCTGCGTCCGCCACAAAACCAGCCTTGTCGATGTCAGTGTCGGCAAGAGGCTCTGTGATGCCGAGCTCCGTACCATCGTATACGCCGTCGCCATCCGTATCCGAGTCCATCGGATCGGAGCCCACGATATACACTTCTTTCCCATCGGAGATGCCATCATCATCACTGTCTGCATCCAGAGGATCCGTGCCTTTACCAGCCTCCGCCAAGTCGAGTAACCCGTCTCCGTCGTCATCCGAATCCGCGCAGTTGAGACTGCCATCTGAGTCCGTGTCGAGCATGTCTACCGATGAGGGAACTTCGGCTGGGTCCTTCGTATCGGTAACGCAAGCTAACTCCACCGAGTCGGCTGCTCCATCATTGTCATCATCCGGATCAGTGCAATCGATAAGACCATCATTGTCTGTGTCTTCTAATTCGTTGAGAGAGGGTACAGACTCCGGGTCGAGTGGGTCGGTTCCGCAATATTGCTCTACCCCGTCCGCGATGCCGTCTACATCTGTATCTACTTCCGCGCCATCGCATACTCCGCTTCCATCGTGGTCGACTGGAACGGACAGGCCATCCAGTGGATCTGTTTGGCAGGTCACTTCTAAACCGTCCGAGGCTCCATCGGAATCGGTGTCGAACAACAGCGGATTAGTTTCACCCGCATCCGTAAATCCATTGCGATTTCCATCCTCGAGACCATCCAGCAGGCCATCGCCGTCCGTATCTGCATCGTAGGGAAGTGATGGCTGGCAGGCCTCGGATGCCCCATCTCCAAGGTAACAGCTCTCGGTTTCCTCTCCGTCTCCAAGGCCATCTAAATCCGTATCCTTTAGCGTCGGATCGGTTTCCATAGCATCGATCGTTCCGTTCTTATTCGCATCTTCTACGCCATCATCCAAACCGTCACCGTCAGTGTCTGTCACATATGGATTGGTAAGTAACAGAGCTTCCGTCGTGTCGCTCAACCCATCATTATCATCGTCACTATCCACGCAATTCGCTTCGGAATCTCCATCGGTATCAAGAAGGTCTAACGTGACAGGCTTATCAGTGGCATCCAATGGGTCTGCACCGCAAAGCAACTCATCCACATCGGGAACCCCATCGCCATCATCGTCCGTATCCAGCGCATTACACGTTCCGTCCCCATTAGTATCCGTTGGGGTTGCATTCGAATCGAGTGAATCGAAGCCACAAAGCGCTTCATCCACGTCGGACCATCCATCGCCATCGTCGTCCGCATCTAGCCAATCGCATTGCCCATCATCATTGGTGTCTGACGGCACCGATTGCGTATTTTGAGGGTCTGTTTGACATTCCACCTCATTTTGATTGTTCCAACCGTCACCATCTGCATCAGCATCCGGATCAATGGAATCGCATAAACCGTCGCCATCACTATCGACCGGCGTCGACGTAGATACCAATGGATCCGTCCCGCAAAGGAGCTCGTTGGTGTCTGCCCACGTATCGCCGTCATCGTCCGCATCTTCAATGTCACAGACAAAGTCACTATCCGTATCAATCGGAACGGACAGCGCATCCTCTGGGTTCGCAGCACAGCCAGCCTCTAGTGCATCCGGCCAGCCATCACCGTCGTCGTCATTGTCGACCTTGTCACATAGCTGGTCGCCATCCTGGTCCTGTCCGTTGGCGGTTGGATTATCGGACGTAATAAACGGGTCGGTCTCACACTGCAGCTCTAGCTCATCTGGCCAGCCATCAGAATCGGTGTCTTTATCAAAAATATCACACACATTATCGTTATCTACGTCGACAGGGACCGAGTTTGGATCATTGGGATTCGTTGAGCACAATGATTCTTGCTCGTCCGACCACGTGTCACCATCGTTATCGGGATCGAGTGGGTCGCATATTTGGTCATTGTCGCCGTCAAGACCATTGCTCGTTGGGTTTGAGGTCGAGTCTGCTGGGTCAGTACCGCATACCAATTCAACGCCATTCGTCCATCCATCACCGTCTAGATCCACGTCCTTGGCATTACACTTTCCATCCTGGTCTAGATCGTGAACGGCATCGAAAGGCGTACTGTCCGCTGAGACCGTCGAAGAACCGCAATCTATTTCTACGGCGTCAAATGCGCCGTCGTTATCATCATCCTGATCTATAGCGTCACACTGAGAGTCCCCGTCGGTATTCAATGGAGTATCATTCGCATTGAGCGGATCGGAGCCGCATAGTTGCTCTTCCAGATCAGGGGCACCATCCGAATCGTCGTCTGGGTCGGCGCAGTTCGGTAGCCCATCTCCATCTTCATCGGCTGCATCCACAGCCGACGGTGTCTCGTCTGCAATGAGTGGCGACGCATTGCAGAATATTTCGACCCCATTGGGCACAGAGTCCGCATCGAAGTCATCTTGCGCGCACACCAA
>PKDL01000346.1 GCA_002863065.1 Pseudomonadota bacterium | reverse complement strand
GGCTATTCATTATGATTGACCACGGCGAGCATAAGCGTAGCGCATACATGCATTTAGATACGTATTTCGTAAAGCGCGGCGATGTAGTTCGACGTGGACAGAGTATTGGTACTGTGGGTAGGAGCGGCTTGACGGGTGCACATGCGCATCTGCATTTTGAGCTTCGCGAGCATGTCTCTCGCGCCGTACGCGACCGCCATTTACTTCCGATACCCATTTTGGGTGACCTCGTCATTAGTCCTCGTGACACTTGGCGCGGGAGGCGCCTGCTTCGGCGTGCAGGAAAGCTCAAGCGGAAGATTGTGAGGCACTAAGGATTTGTATTGTCATTCCACTTGGGCAATGCATTGCCCTACACGCAAAACAACATCGTCATTAGGCTGGAACACCGCATCGTCACTAAACGTCTCGTGACTCAAAGCACCTAGCTGATCGTCCCTAGTTCGCGTCGACTCACGATGCGCCATCGAAGACTAAGTAGGATACTAGCGGCCATTAGACCTGCAGTGAGTCCGAACCAAATACCGGTGACGCCGTCGTTGGTCATGCCATGCCACGCTACTACGCCGCCCACGCCCCAGTAGCTGAGAAAACCGAGTACGAAGGGTATCCGGACATCTCCAGCTCCCCTGAGCGCCCCCGCCATAACGACCTGGACTCCGTCGAATAACGCAAATGCGGCCGCGTATGCCAAAAGCGGCACTGCCACATCTACGACCGCCGACTGATCGGTCAATAGCGAGACCAAACCAAGCGGATAGGTGATGAATAGGGTGGCGGTAGAGCCCATGACCAGGAGCACGAGTAATGTTCCCGCCAGACCGGCTCGGACCACATCGGTTTTTGAGCCACGTCCGACGGCATGCCCGACTCGTACGGAGGTTGCGCTGGATAGCCCAAGTGCCAACATAAAGGCTCCGGCTGCAAGCGTTAATGCGGTCTGATATCCCGCCGCAATGACTTCACCGAACCGACCAACAAGCACTCCAAAGAGACAAAAAAGCCAACTTTCGGCGATTTGCTGGCACCCTATTGGCCAAGCTACCGACATGACTCGGATGCGGGATGTGGTATCGATCGCTTCGCTATCATGGGGCGATGTATCTCGTGCTTGTGACTCGCGACGTACCGACCTCCAAATGATGGCCGATAATGCGGCGGTCGAAATGGTGGTAGTCATTCCGGCACCCACAACACCGAGAGATGGGAGGCCTATGGGTGGTAGGCCCGCCGCTTCTAGTGCTTGGTCACCAAAGACGAGCACGATATCTGAGATCAGATTGATACCGTTGGTCAGAATGGCCGCGAAGACAATTGGAGCGGTACGTTCGATGCTCTGAAGGTAGGCTCTTCCAACCAAAAAGAGCTGGAAAAATACGGTCGAGGGTGCACAAAACTTCACATATTCATGCACGCTATGAGCAAGTGTCGCCGGGATACCAACGATCTCGATATACCGGCTGGCTGTGATTTCCATGAGTACTAGCGGGATGCCTAGTAGGACCACAAGTTCTAGGCCGCGTTTGAGCCATTGTCTGGCACGTTTGAAATCATCCTTGCCTATGGATTGAGAGATCAATGGGTCAAGCGCTAAGGGTATACCGAGCAGGATGCAGGAAAATGCCCAGTGAAGTGCATTTCCTACGGCGACGGCTCCGAGCGCCTCCTCCGAAAACCGCCCGACGCATGCGACGTCAACCATCCCCATAAAGAACGTCGCGAGCTGAGCTGCGGCCAATGGGCCTGCAAGGCGCATTGTCTCAGCCACATGCGTGGTTAGCGGCTTGGACGTGGGCAACGAAGTCTCCTGAGTGGTGTCGGACTCGACACGATATCGCGATGGCGACGGGCCATATATGCGGCTGGAATCCTGACGAGAACCGTGGAGAGCGTCAAGTTCGGTGTCTTTAGATTACGAGAAAAGTAGGCCTGATGCGCGTTACGTTAGACGGAGGTTGCGGGTGTTGAAGTAGGCATTCGGCGAGATCTCATGGAGAGTAACCAATGGAGACATGCGAAGCCGAAGGCACCAATTACAGCCGCCAGAAGTCGAATCATTTGCCACCGAAATTGCAGACTGGTGAGTTCGTCATTTGTTCGGCTGTTTGCGGCATGTTCGCTATTCCGGTGGCTAGATAAATCAGCGATATGCGCTATTGCGTCTCGTTGCTCAGGCCATGTCATCGAATCCTGCACACTGAGTTGGCTGGATACGGTTTCAATATGTCGCGCCGATACGCCGTATGCATAGGCCGCGGAGAAAACCATTATCGTACACGCGACATGCAGTATTGTTCGGTCCACGGACACCCCCTTTGAGCCAGTAAACGTAGTATTGTTTTCACTCGGCTTGCATCGCTCTGTGTTGGGTTCGGTCAATTCCGTGGGAAACTTTAGACTTCAGAACAATAATGAGGCGATCGCATCTACGTTTGTCCGCGTGATCAGTCTGGTCGTGGCGCGCCCAAGCTCGTGGTTGGAGCGGCCATGCGCGGCTCTAATAGTTGGCGTAATCGTGTTGCTAGGCCTTGAGGTGGGAGGCCCGTCCTCTGCAGAACAACTATCTGTCCGTTCGTATACTTGGTCTGCCAGCCCGCGCTGTGTAGGAGGTCAACATGTTGTGGCAGCTCATTGGGTCTCAGGCTGATATGCCCACCGGATTCTGTTCCGACCTCGTTCGCTTCTAGTACCGCCCACTCTGCCATCGTAAAGGTCACGTACCGGTGCCCATATTCGTACAGCACATTACGGGGTGACAACCATGGCAGGAGATGTCCCACCGCGGTAACAGCAGCATCGGTTGGTACATGTTGAATGGCTTCGAGTCGTGCGCGGTCTTGATCGGATTGGTCATAATTCGCTGGATGGAGCGGTGACCACGCGGTCGCATCCGCAGCACTTCCGCCATCATGAATGACTGGCGCGATGTGAACGGTCGGTGGAAGAATCGACTGGGAATGCACGGCAAGAGAGCATAATGCTATCGCGGCGAGCCGTGGGCCGGTGTGACTGGTCACTACTGACTTTACTGCACCGGCGAATGCGGCGACCACCCACGGCATAGCCAAGTGCACAAGATTGGCAGTGAATGTATGTCGGTTGAGTAGAATTGCTGCTAGCCCGACCCCCCCGGCAAGTGTGATGAGTGAGCGAAGCGGTAACAGCGCAAAAGATACGAGTACCACCAAGATCGCCCCAAGATGGCTCGGCTCAATCAGCCGCTCGACGAACGGTAGTCCACCACTCAAATTGGTCGCTAGAACGACACGGGAATAGTCATCCGGTAAAATCATGGGCAGCAGGACCTGCGTACTGAATACAAGCCAGGTGATAGCCAAAGCTGCCGGCCACACGATCCATCGCCAGTCTCGTCGTTCCAGCAGCGCAATTCCGCTCAGCAGAAGTATGGTCAATCCCAGGTCTTCGCGGAATGACAGCACGACTAGACTCCAAATCATAGTGGTTCGAAGATTGCGGTCGATAAAGCTCAACATCATCGCCATAAGGGGGGTTGCTGCGAGGGTTAGGGGGCGCAGAGTCGATTGGACAAGCGCGAGTGTTGGAGCGCATACCAACCAGATCACAGCTAAGCATACGGCGTACCGGGCTCGGACCCGTCGTGCGGCAAAAAAATACACAGGAAACGCTGCGCCCCCGATAAGAAGCGCTTTGAGAATAAAGGCAGCAGTCCATCCGCCCCCCATGGCTGCAAAGATTGGCCAAAGGGCAAAGTAGGCAGGGGTGATGTGCGATGGCCGATGTAATGGGTGAATAGTATTGTGCGGTATCAGTCCGTCGCCTACGAAGTGTAGAATCTGTAAGTAAAGGGCATCGTCCTCGTACTCATAATGGACCCCTGCAGACAGCCGGAGGTGTTGTAGCCACACAACAGCGATGCACCATGTCACGAACAGCATCACGAAGAGAACAGTGGCGTGTCGCGGTTTATGAAGCGTCCACTTCATGTGGCCATTCTCCGCTGGCGCCAGGTAAATCCAAGCAATAGAGCAAGGGTCAGGGTGGTAATACCGGCACCAGTCTGCAGCGGAATGGAATGATAGTGACAATCTACGGAGGATGAGCCTCCCGGTACCGAGAGTTCGAGTAGCTTTGTATTTGGGGTTGGTGTACCCACATCGCAAGTCCAGCCGGTATCCGCAGTCTGGTTTATACTCAGTTGTCCCGGTTCAGAAAGTTGCGGAAAGCTCAATCGAATGCGGTTGGCACTGAAATGGTCCACCTGAACGGGGCTGTTTTCTAGCAGAGCAAGTGGTCGAGCGGCAGGGTGCGATGCCATCTTGCCGTCGAGGCTGAGAACCTTTGAGGGAACAACTGCAGTCGGAAGTTGAAAGTTATCCTCCCATCGCACCAGTGGTATGCCTGCGCGGTAGTAAAAATAGAGGTCTGGTCGACCGCGTTCGGAACCCGTCCAAGGTTCAGAAACAAAGTAATTCGTGTCGACTGGCTCGTATGGGAGGAATACGGGGGGAGCACCACTGTCATCAATTCGGTCAAAGGGGCGCGTAAATTCCGGGCTCCCATTCCATATTAGGAGTCCAGACGATAGCCCCGCGAGAAGCAGAGCTGCTTTTCCGCGAAACGGAGTGGGAATTGCCATCAGGCCATGGCACCCAAGGGCAATCGCCGAAAATCCAATGAAGAATACGAAATACTTCGATGGGGCATCGATACTCTGCAAGATAGGTACGCGCGATAGCACCCAGAACAGGTCAATGGGTGCGTTGGGCCCAAGCCATAATAAGGCTGCGAGCAGTAGTATGGAGAGCATGCGAAGCGCATCCTTTCGCCTCGGACTTAGGATTGCTGGGAGGCAAAGAATCCATGGCACCCAGCCGAGCGGGAAACCCTCCGGCCGGCCGGTAGTCGAGGTGAATAGGTCGATTGAGAATGTTGCTGTTTCTAATGCCTCCGCCCCATAAATGTCGATCGAGCGATCTTCTATCGCAAGCAATGCCAGGGTAGGGGCGAGTTTGAAAGCGGCGAGACCAGTGGTGATTATCGCAAAGAGTACGGCGCGTTCCGTTGCTCGGCGGCTTGTGGTGAGCGCCACATATCCAATGACTAAGAAGGTACAGGCCGTATTCAGGTGCCCATCTGTCAGAGCACATGCTCCAAGGAGCGCTGCCAAAATGAGTCGTGCGTCAAGACGAGGTGCGGAGGGTGTGGACGGAACTACTAGCCATAGCCATAGGGGTAGCCAAAGATAATAAATTTGAGGAAAGTTACCGGAGGCCATGATGGCCACGAACCATCCGCACGTTGCATAGACCAGGGTGCCATAGGCAGCGACTTCCACATCAAAGCGACGTGCACGCAGCCAGCTCCACATTCCAAACACCCCCAATAGGAAGTAGACGGCGGATGCGACCCGTACCCCCATGACAGGTCCAAACAACCACACTGGGAGGATCAGCGGGGAAAGTACGGGGTATTCGGGATGACCGATGATGGGAAATCCGCCACCCAGGATATGAGAGCGCTGCGGTATTGAGCCGATAGACAATAATTGATCTGCCAGATACGCCTGGAACGCGAAGATTTGTGTCCAGTCGTCATTCGAACTCGCGGCATCGATATGCTCGAATGCCAGCGGAGAGACGTGTACGACGGAAATCAGCAGTATGAGGACCATGATGATCCGCTCGTAGTTTGAGCGTTGCACTCCACTATTCCCGGTGCAGTTGGTCGCTATGTCAACTATAGAGCGTATCGATTGCGGGGATTGTTACGGTCCGGGGCCTGTATATCTATCGAATTTGGAGACGTGGATTCCAGCTAGAGCACCACATAGACCGCATCCTTCCGCATAGAAATGTCTCATCAAGTACTAGCGGGATCGCTAGAGACAGTATGTGGAGTACGCTACACTCAGGTTTCACAGTTCGAGAGTCAGAATTAGGTCATGTCGCTGAACCTTATAAAATCACGGAGCTCAGCTTCGTCCATACCGGGACCAGTGGTACTCGTGGTGATGGATGGAGTGGGTCTTGGTCGCGAAGATGAGGGAAATGCTGTGCATTTGGCACGGACACCATTCTTAGATCGTGCGATATCTACGTCACCGCTTAGTCGGTTAATGGCCCACGGTACAGCGGTTGGTCTGCCCTCAGACGCGGATATGGGGAACTCTGAGGTAGGACACAACGCATTGGGTGCGGGCCGGATTTTCACGCAGGGCGCGACACGCGTAGATAGTGACATTCGGTCTGGCACCATTTTGCATTCGCCCGTCTGGCAGTGGCTCATGGAAAATGATGTCGTTCATTTTATTGGACTACTCAGTGACGGCAATGTCCACAGCCATGAAGAGCACCTGTATGCGCTATGTCGCGCGGCTGCGGCCTTGGGTAAAACGGTCGTTGTGCATCCTCTTTTAGACGGGCGAGACGTCTCCGACCATAGCGCTCTGTTATATCTGGAACGTTTGGAGGCAGTGCTTGCTGAAATTGGCGGAGGAGCTCACATCGCGTCTGGTGGGGGACGCATGGTTGTTACGATGGATCGTTACGAGGCAGATTGGGCGATTGTGGAGCGAGGATGGAACGCTCATGTCAACGGGGCAGCCCGTCAATTCAAGACTGCAAGCGAGGCTGTGCAAACATACCGTGAGGAGCAAGCGGGTATTAGCGATCAAAACCTGCCACCGTTTTCAATCTCGGGAGCGACGACTATTCAGGATGGGCATTCCGTTGTGCTGTTCAACTTTCGCGGTGACCGTGCGCTGGAGTTGACGCGGGCATTCGAAGATGATGACTTCGATGGGTTTTCACGCGGAAGACGACCGAACGTACGGTTTGCTGGGATGATGCAGTATGACGGCGATCTTCATCTACCACGACGGTTCCTAGTCGAACCACCTTCGATCGATCGCACCTTGGGAGAGCATCTTGCCCATAATGGGATAAGTCAGTGGGCATGCAGTGAGACGCAAAAGTTCGGCCACGTGACCTACTTTTGGAATGGTAACCGTAGCGGTACATTCGATCCCAAGTTAGAGACATATCTTGAAATTCCATCAGATACCCTGCCGTTTGAAGAGCGCCCCTGGATGAAATGCGCCGAGATTACGGATGCGGCAATAGATGCGGTGCGAACGGGGGGCTTCCAACACTTGCGCCTAAACTACGCTAACGGGGACATGGTCGGCCATACTGGTGACCTCGAAGCCACCATTTTAGCGGTAGAGGCGGTAGACCTGTCACTTCGTCGTTTGGCACCTGTTGTTCTGCAAGCGGGCGGTGTGCTGCTCATTACTGCCGATCATGGGAATGCAGATGAAATGATTCGTCGCGACAAATCGGGTCAGCTGAAAAGAACTGACAAGGGCACTATGGCTTGGAGCACGAGCCACTCGTTAGCAGAGGTACCATTCATCATGTGGGGAGGTCCAAAGGGTGTTCATCTCGCACCAAACGGCCGCCTATCCAACGTGGCCGGTACTGTGCTTGAATTGCTGGGCTACAAGTCACCATCGGATTATGAGCGTTCGCTCCTAAGGTACCCCTAGGTGCTACGGGCAGACCCTATGCATCATAAGCTGACTAGAGTATGCCTATGCGAATAGTTGGTGGTCGGTTCCGCGGACGTCGGATTGCAGTGCCCAAGGACGGAGTGCGCCCCACGTCAGAGCGCGTACGGGAAGCATTGATGAGTATGTTGGGACCGAATTGGTCAGGTCGCTACGTACTAGATTGTTACGCGGGGAGCGGTGCATTTGGCTTCGAGACACTCTCCTGGGGGGCCTCGCATGTCACATATATTGAGCGAGATGCGCGAACGGCTCAACAGATAAGGATGACGGCAGACCAACTGGGAGTCAGTGACTGTATTCACATGCTGCACGATGACGCTACTCGCGCTTTGCGTACCTTGTCTCGTCAGAAACGGCGATTTGATCTTCTATTTTTCGATCCGCCGTACGCTGACTCGCAGCCTCTCGATGTGCTTTCAAACGCCGTAGGACTAGCAAAAGACGGGGCTGCCCTGGTATGGGAATCCGCAGCAACGTCTACAACTCCAGAGCATGTAGGCGGGTGGCAACGACGCGAGTGTCGGCGGTATGGTTCGACGGCTATCGCGGTGTATGAAAGTAAGACCGGAGGCACGTAATATGGGCCTGATCCTCTATCCTGGGTCATTCGACCCTCTTACAAACGGGCATATCGATATCATGCGACGTGCTCTTGAGCGATTTGACGAGCTACGAGTCGTCGTTGCCAACAACTCGCGTAAGCAGACGCTGTTCTCGGCAGAGGAGCGCGTTGCCCTTGTGAGAGAATCGTTGGCAAATGAGCCGCGTGTGTCCGTGGTTGCTCTGGATGGACTTTTGGTCGACTACGCTCGCGAGGTCGGAGCCAAAACGCTTTTACGGGGCCTACGCCAGGTTGCGGACTTCGAGTTCGAGTTCAACATGGCGGCTATGAATCGGCATTTATACCCCGAAATAGATACACTCTTCATGATGACCGGTGCGGATAATTTCTACGTTTCGTCCTCGTTGGTCCGAAGTGTCGCTGCACTGGGCGGGGACATCGACCGTCTGGTGCCAGCTCCAGTCGCTGCTGCGCTACGCGATAGGCTCATCACGTCTATGAGAGATACTGGAACTGAATGACGCGAAGAAGCCTCAATGAGTTGCATATTCACCGATGTCGCGCTGAAGGCAGCGCTTCGCACAGTTACGAATTTAGCGCTGATGGAAGCGCTTTGTACTAAAGGATGTAGAATATGAAGTTGTCGCTACGTACAGAAAGCGTTCCCGCATCTGCAACTATTGCTGTGACCACGAAGGCGGCGCAGCTGAAGGCGCAAGGCGTGGATGTGGTTGGCTTTGGAGCCGGTCAGCCCGACTTTGATACTCCGGAGCATATTCGAAATGCGGCTAAACAAGCACTGGATGATGGTTGGACCCGATACACTCCAACTCCAGGCCTGCCTCAGATGCGCCAGGCAGTTGTAGATCACTGCGCACGTTACTTCGACCTCGATATCGAGCAGAGCCATGTAATAACGAGCTGTGGAGGTAAACATAGCCTCTATAACGGCATCATGTGCTTGGCGAATCCAGGCGATGAAGTTCTGCTTCCATCACCGTATTGGGTGACATATCCCGTGCAGATTGAGATGGCAGGCGCAAAACCAGTGCTCGTTGCTGGCGCACCTGAGAATGGGTTCCGTGTCACCGCTGAACAACTGGAAGCGGCGTGTACGGACAAGACCAAAGGCCTTATTATCAATAGTCCCTCGAATCCCACGGGGGCTGGATATCGACGAGAAGAGCTAGAGGCAATCGCTGACCTGGCAGAGCGGCGAGACCTCTGGGTCATCAGTGATGAGATGTATGCTCGTCTCACCTATGGCGACTATAAGAGCACCTGGTTTGCCACGCTTCCTGGGATGTTTGAGCGAACGTACACGGTATATGGTGTTTCCAAGACCTATGCGATGACTGGCTGGCGCGTGGGTATAGGGATCGGTCCAAAAGCGCTTGTTGCAACGATGTCGAGATTACAGGGCCAAATGACGACCAACCCAGCAGCTATGGCGCAGGCAGGTGCTATTGCGGCGCTCACCCAGCCAGAGGATTTCCTTGCCGGTTGGTTGACCGCATTTGATGCGCGTCGACAGCGCATGGTGGAAATGCTCAATGCGATCGACGGCGTTGCCTGCAATATGCCCGAAGGCGCGTTCTATGCGTTCCCGGATCTGCGTGGACTACTTGGCCGCCGACTGGGCGGTACTGTGATGCAAACCGACTGGGACTTGATCAACTATCTTCTCGAAGAGGCACATGTCGCCCTGGTTCCAGGAACACCGTTCGGTGCTCCCGGTTTTGCGCGGCTGTCCTATGCGACGTCGATGGAGCAGATTGAAAAAGGGGTCGGGCGCATGGCGGACGCATTCGGTCGACTCACATAGAGCGGGTCCGATGAAACCAACTGAGTTCACGAGGCTTGCGATGTCGTTTTTCTATCAGTGGTATGCTCGAGACTCTGCGGAGAACCACCCGATGGAGAACACTGATGGTAGATGACGAGGACCAGACGAGTCGCACGCTATCCGATGCGGAGTGGAGTATCTCCCCTGATGGTGTCACCGAGCCTGTGGAGCCTACCGATACGGTATCTCCTACAGAGACGCATACGTCTACGTCTATAGGCCAGACATCAGATCTAGCTGCACCTGCATTAGAAGAGAGAATTCGGGCGCAAATGCGCCAAAAAGCAAGAATACGCAAAGACCCACTCATTGGACGGGTCTTTGATAATCGGTTCGAGCTCACATCCAAAGTTGGTACCGGTGGTATGGGGGTCGTGTACAAGGCCCGCCAAAAGGGGATGGACCGTCATGTCGCTATCAAGGTTCTGCTGAAAGAATACTTGATGAACGAGACTGCAGTACGGCGATTTCAACGCGAGGCGCTGGCGGTATCCAAGCTAGAGCATCCCAATACCGTTCGGATTTACGATTTCGGCGAAACGGAAGACAAAATTCTATACATTGCGATGGAGTTCCTGCCCGGGGACCCGCTATCGCGAATTCTCTCACAGCAACGCCAATTATCAGTACGGCAGACCCTCAGAATTGTAACTCAGATTTGTAGAAGCTTAGATGAGGCCCACCGCAAGGGCATTATCCATAGAGACTTGAAGCCAGACAACGTGTTCGTTGGCACCATTGAGGGTCAGCGTGACTACGTGAAGGTGCTGGATTTTGGTGTGGCTAAGCTGCGAGAGAGTGATGATAGCGCAACCCTGACGCAGCACGGGGTGCTCTTTGGGACTCCCAAGTATATGTCGCCGGAACAGTGCCGGTCCCAGGCAGTGGATGCACGCTCTGATCTCTATGCCGTGGGTGTCATGATGTACGAGATGCTCGCGGGTCGCGTGCCATTCGAGGCGGATAATTCGATGGCGATCTTGGTATCACACGCACAGGACGCCCCGGCGGCTCTCAATACCGTACGAGCCGATCTTGTGGTGCCGTTTGAAGTGGAAGAGCTGCTTCATACTCTTTTAGCGAAAGATCCCGAGAGTCGTCCGCAGTCTGCGAAGCGTGTTATTCAGCAATGTGAGCAACTCCTGCATTCTGTCCCGGATGATTTTGAATGTGTTGTCGTGTACGACTCAGATATCGCACAGGCGCTGCAGATAGACAGAAGCCAAGCGTACACCGTGCCCGAAGATGCGTTGAGTCGGACCGAGATGAATCGGCTAGTAGAGTCCGAACGTCAGATTCAATCGACGATTGCCATAGATGCGCCAAGACTTCCGATGTCGAAGGCGAGAAAATTCTTCTTGTGGTCTAGCACAGTGGTGCTGTTGCTGAGTGCCGTTAGTGTCTGGGCATTCAGTCAAATTTCGCCCGTGCCATCAGAAGCACGTCAGATGGTACCCAATACCCTGATTGGAAATGACCTTCCCACTGCGCCTGATGAGCTCGTAACCATTGCAATGAGTGCCAACGTCGACAATGTCACCGTTGTGAATCTGGCAACAGAGCAGGTGCTGGGTACGTTACCCAAAGGTGATGTCGTACGTGAATTTCGCTGGCTCAAGGAATCCAATCGGCGAGTTGATGTTGAACTCCGTCACGGAAGTGCTGCGCCAATACGTCGTACAATCGATCTATCAAAAGATGGGGTGATCGACAGGGCTGAGTTCGTACGAGCTCAAGCCGGAAACGGGGTTCGCCAAACAGCCAACAGCGATGAAGGCACGGTCGTCTCGCGGAAGGCTATACCGATTAGTCTGCGTTTCAATGTGGGTCAGGTAGACGTCGTCCTGCCAACAGGTCTGAAGTATGAAAGTCCGAAGCTGAAAAGTCAGGCGTTGGTTCTTCAGCTCGAAGAATCGGACTCACCCGTGCGATTGAAGCTGTCGAAGCGCGGCTATGTAGACCGTTTCATTGATGTGGTCGCTGACAAGGCGAAAGCCGTGGATGCCACATTGAAGCGGCGGCCAAGGTTCGGCAAGCCCACGACACCATCGGCTGGTAAACCGACAAAGAATACGCCGACAGAGAATCCTCGGTTGAGTCCCATCAAAAAGCCTAATCCAGTCAATCCGGGGCGGCTGGGCCGTCTAAAAGGAGTCCGGTAGGCAGCCTCGGGGTACCGATGGGGTCGCTGTACGTCATCATTGGTGACTTGCTGCTTAGCGTGTGCCCTGACATCCTTCGCTGAATTCCGATGATTTAGGTCACTACTGAGGGAGTTATAGAATGCCGACCGCCTACCCGTTATATCTGGACGTACCGATGCTAGTGAGTCTACTCGCATCAGAAGCAGATGAGGGAATTGTTCTGGATGGCACATTGGCCAGTCTGGGTATTGACCTCGATGGTCGTGTTGGTTCCAGTTTGGAGCGAACTACCGAAAATGCACTTCGGCAGCGCCACACTGTGGGTTCGCTCTTCCATACGTTTCGGAAGTCATATAGCGAGCAAATTACGGAAGTACATACTGCCTCAGATATCGCCGCACTCAGCCACGGAGAGTTTGTCGAGCTGACGGGTACGCTGACCCGAAATCCAATCTACGAGTTCATAACGGTAATGGAGCGTCTCTTTGCGCTGTCCACTCTGGATTCTGCGCGGTCGGGGGCTGCAGCAGCGGGTATTGATACCATCGTGCCGGAAGAGACTCGTCAGGTGTTCCTTGCACTCCGTCAGGAACTCGATAATTCACCCGTAGTCGACGCCACCATGTCCGTATTGGATGCCACTGGTATCGTGAGCTTTCGCAAGCACTTCCTGGAACATGAATCGTTGGACGATCTACGGTTTGGTACTGTTAAAATCTTAGGTAAAGCGGTAGGCACGCTTGAAGAAGGCGACACGTGGCATTTATTAGCTCGCTCTCTCGTTGGTCATCTCGTGGCAGGAGCGTTTACCGACGCGGTTGATGGGCTGCAGGACATTAATCCAGAAGGGGAGTTTCCTGTACGTACCGTTCTTGAAGGTCCGGGAGTGTTTATCATTCCTCTCGCAGTGTTCGTTTAGTTGCCGTATTTACAGAAGAGGGACGGAGACGAATCGTATGTGGGCTAATACATCGGTTGAAAACATGTCCTACGCTTGACGCACACGCAAACTCGACACGTAGCCATTCCGTGGCCACATAACACAACAGCTCGCATTCGGAGGCTTGGCAATGCCCACTATTGGCGATCACCTCATCCACCAGTTTGTCGGTGAGTGGACGATCATTCATCAGAAGACAATGGCAATGTCGGCTATGTTCTACAGTGCATCAGCTTTGGACCAAATTGCTCTGAGGGCATCACTGCATGGTCATCTCGTGGCACTAAAACAGCGTGTGGACCAGCAGATGGCCCAAATCCAACCCTTCGCGCAGTATGAAAACGACGAGTCACCCGAGCTGGAGCGGCTGATTTCGGAAACACTACAGGCATTGACCGTGATGCTGCCTCCGCCTCCAGGGCTTCAATTTACAGCGGGACGCGGTCAAATGGAGCGCATACCAGAGGACGGTACGGTCAGTAAGTCTAAAGGCAGCCTAGCGAAGGTAGTTCAAAATATCTGCGAGCAGTATCACACCGTTCAAGAAGTACCGATGCATGGCAACAATGGTTTGAATTATCAGCAAGCGCAAGATATTGAAGTTGACCCCATCACAGGAATCATGGTGCTCACTGCGGGTGTTCTTGAGATGTTTGCCCGATGGCTAGGAATGAGGAACAACTCGCGGTAGTAAGTCTGTCTCAAGTGGGCCGCTGTTTGTATGGCCTCCGTGAATAAGGCACATGGAATGAAGAAATTTCGTACAGGGGTTGTGGGTGCTACCGGCTATACCGGAGTTGAGCTCCTACGAATCATCGACCAGCATCCTGCGCTATCTCTCAGTCTAGTCGCCGGCTCAAAAACTGCAGGTAGTCCATTAGCTGCCTCTTGGCCGGGACTGTTGGATATGTATCCCGATCTGATGGTGGATGCACTCGATGTAGGCTTGCTGGCTGAGCGCTGTGACATTGTGTTTCTAGCCCTGCCTCATGGGGTCTCAGCGAATGTTGCTCCGGACCTCGTTGAAGCGGGTCTAATTGTGGTGGATTTGGGGGCTGACTTTCGCTTACGTGATCATCAGGTATATGAGCGTTTCTATGGTGCGCATCCAAAGCCAGAGTGGCTTAGTCGTTCGGTGTATGGCCTTACAGAATGGTCGCGCGACGCGCTAATCGAGGCCCGGCTAATCGCAAATCCAGGATGCTATCCAACGGCAACTGCGCTTGCTGCCAAGCCATTAGTTGATGCGGGATGGGGAGGGCATGCACTGGTTGCTAACTGTCTTTCTGGGGTCTCGGGAGCAGGGCGAAAACCGAGCCTGAGAAGTTTATTTTCTGAGGTCGGAGAATCGGCACAGCCGTACGGTATTGCGGGCAGCCATCGTCACGGCCCTGAAATTGAACAGACGCTAAAGATGACCGTTAGCTTTACGCCACATTTGGTTCCGATGTCTCGAGGAATGGTTGCCACTGTCATCGCATCACCTGCGCGTCTACCGACTCCAGCTGAACTCAATGAATGCTACGAATCGGCGTATGCAACATCACCCTGTGTCTCAGTGCGGGCGGATGCACCGTCGACTCGCGATGTACGCGGCTGCGCTCGGGCCCATGTACACGTCGCACTGGATCCAGATCGAGGGTTGATAACGTCTGTTTGTGTTATCGACAATCTTCTCAAAGGTGCAGCCAGTCAGGCAGTGCAAAATCTGAACGTATCATTGGGGTTTGATGAGGTTGCTGGACTACCTATGTGGCCGCAGATCGTATGATGGATATTGAACTACTACCGGGTCAACCGCGAGATGAAGCTACGCTCACCGATGCATTTGGCTGGGCGGACATTCCTGGTGCGTTGGGTGGAGTTGCGCAGGCGGGGATCAAGTCGACGGGGCGGGATGACCTGATTGTCCTCCTTGCACGTGGTGCAACCGCTGCTGTTACTACCCGTTCGACCGCTGCTGCGGCGCCGTGCATTTGGTCCCGTGCACGCGTTCCTTCACACACACAAGCAGTCGTCATCAATGCAGGCAATGCCAACGCATCTACTGGGCTGCGAGGCATGGAAGATACTCGGCACATGGCGTCTGAAGTCGCACGCCATATCGACTGCACTGTGGATGAAGTGCTGGTGTGTTCTACTGGAGTCATAGGTGTTCCTTTGCCAATGGATCGTGTGACGCAGGGTATCGCTGAGGCTTGTCGGTCGTGGGGCGCGAGCAGTGATCGATTGGCACGCGCCATTTTGACGACAGATTTGGTACCAAAAACGGCGGCAGCAATTGGAGCGGGCGCACGCATAGCAGGTTTTGCCAAAGGGTCGGGCATGATTCATCCCGATATGGCCACGATGTTGGCGTTTTTAGTGACCAACGCCCAAATCGAGGCCAATGCGTTGCAAGGGCTTTTGGAAGATATTACCGCATGCACGTTCAACGCCGTAACAGTGGATGGCGATATGTCCACCAACGATACGGTGATCATGCAATCCACCGGAGAAGGTCCATCAATAGTCGCTGGGACTCCTGAATGGGATGCATTTAAGCACGCTGTCACAGCAGTGTGTCGAGATTTGTCACGGGCAATCGCGCGCGATGGGGAAGGCGCTGAGCATCTCATCACAGTGGAGATTGCCGGTTTGGAAACGGATGAAGCCGCTCGAGAGGCCGCCCGAGCAGTCTGTCGTTCACCCTTAGTAAAAACCGCGATTGCTGGAAGAGATGCTAATTGGGGGCGTATCGTGGGGGCGCTCGGAGCCGTGTTCGTTCCTGGCTTGGATTGCATGGATTTAGATGTGGCCGGGATTCCTGTTTTACGGAATGGTACTCCCCTTGCATTCGATGAAGAGTCTGCATCGAATGCGCTTGCAGCCGACGAGGTAGTGATACGTATACGCCTACCCGGCAGCGGCTGGGGTGAAGCCTGGGGTTGCGATTTTACAGAGGGATATATCCGGATTAATGCGGATTACCGTAGCTAGCGGCAACTTGAATGCTCAATAAAAGGATAGG
>PKDL01000392.1 GCA_002863065.1 Pseudomonadota bacterium | reverse complement strand
TCGATTCTTGATGGAGGGTTTACCGCTGCTTTTGAACGGCTTTCATTGAAACGATGTACAGAATGTTGGGGAGCCGGTCGCGTCGAAATGCGCACCGCTATCCGTCGCGGGCTACTCGGCGAATTAATTCGCTCGTAGTACAGATACGTTAGGCGTTTGCGCACTACAACGTGACTCAACACCGGTTATGTGTCTGCGAAGAGCTGACTAGAATCGGTACTGTACTTCGACTTTGAGGGCGTGGTCTTCATCTGGATCGATTTGGCCATTACGCGTTGGTTCCACTTCACGGTATTGAAATAATACCGACGCGATACCGATATTGCGGAAGAAGTACCAGTGGAGTGCTACACGTCCTTGCCGTTCCGCTCGTTGTCGGCGTATTTCGAGACCTGGGTTGATGACGGGGTCATTCGGGTCGCCAGGGATGAACTCTCCCCAGTCCGCGCCAAACATTAGGTGCTTTTGCCATAACAGGATTCCGAGCCGGACGTTGTAGCTGAATTGCCAAGATTGAAACTCCAATTCTCGTTTCATGAAGGCTTCGGCGGCGAGCTCCAGAATATTCCAGCGGAGGATATAGTGTGCATTTGCTGCGACATAGCGCTCTTGTGAGCGTTGGTCGTATTTCGCTCCGACAGTAAGCGCGGTGGCGAGGGGAACGGATGTGTAGAGAAACTGCGTATCCCAGCGACTCCAGCCGCCGACGATATTGAACTGAAAACTGAGCCCTGCGCCATAGGTGAAGTTGGTGTTGTCGTTATCGAAAAACCGGCCTCCTACGTTGCCATTGAAAATACCAGCGCCGCCTGCCACGTATGCGCGATAGAGCACAATCTTCCCTGGGTCGAGTGGGCCGTCAAATGTGATCGTCGCGCCGTAACCCTGGTCGAATGCGTTGAAAAGATAAAATGGTGGTTCCAGTAACAGGTTTTTTGCCGTGGATAGGACGCCCGCATTGTTCAGTCCGCCGGCCCCACTGTTGATGTTCATGAAGTGACCCTTTGCGATAGGGATTTGGAACATTGCAAAGGTCAAACGTGGGGTCTTTTCCGCACGCATGCTGATAAGATAGAACGAGTCTTGCATCAGTGGCATTGGGCCAAAGGAACGGAGCTGAAGCCGAGTGAATCGCACGTCATTCACTGCACTACGCCGTGGCGTTGGTTGGTCTGGAAAGCTCTGAGGGAACTGGTGCTCGTAGCCGACATTAGCCACAATGGAAAAGCGCATTCCGGGATTACCGCGACAGACGGTGACGGTCGGATCAAATCGGCACCCAAAGTCCGCGCAGTCGATGCGGCCGTCGCCATCGTTATCGACGCCGTCTGCACACAGGTAGTCGTTTCTTTCGCCATCGTTATCGGAGCCCTTACCGATAAGATCTTCTACGGATTGGCCATCTTTCAGTTCTGGAAATTCGTCCGCCACTGTGTTTTCACTGCTCGACTGCCCACCGCCCGGGGCGGGTTTCTTATTATTTGATCCCGTCCAGCTGCCCTTACAGGCGCTCACGTTGGGTGCGTTGCAATCCTCATCAGCGCAGTCCACGTAACCGTCGCCGTCATTATCCTTCCAGTCCGAGCACTTGACGTTCGTATTTTCGGGTTGCCCATCGGGCTTACACGCGTCTGTCTGAGCGCAGTCGGCGTCGCCGCAGTCCGGAAGACCGTCGCCGTCGTCATCGAGCCCATTGGTACAGTTGGTTTCTGTGGGTGGGCTCTGTTGAGCGTATGCTAGGGGTGCCATCATAATGGCCAGCGCGAAAACCGCTGTTCGTAGACTCAGCATGACTCTCCTCGTTCGAATCTCATTATTTTCTTCTCACATTCAGCGGCCCGGCATACTGCGCGTCGCCTCGTCAATTTAGTCGCAAATTTGCGTTCCACATACGGCATTCCGCTGAATTAATTGTCCGTTCGGATCGCGGACTTCAAAGAGCGGGTTGTAATTGCAATCCCAGTCTTCACAGTCGATGAATCCGTCCAAGTCATTATCGATGCCATCGGTACAACGTATTGTCGCCTCATCGACGCTGATGTCCATTGAGGTTTCCTGGCATGCATCGCGCGGCAATCTGCCTTCGCTGTCTGCTCCGCTATCGCCGCGCGCGCAGGAGTAGTCGTCGCAGTCGGTATAGCCGTTCCCGTCGTTATCGATGCCGTCGGTGCAGCGTTCAAAGCTGGCCTCAAGAATGCACAGTTGGCAGAGTTCGTCGAGGTTCTGCGGAATGATTCCCGCAGGGCAAGACTGCGCAACTACCGGCTGGTCGCCTGAAGTGAGTGGGACAGAGTCATCTTGGCATGAGTAGTCTCCGCAATCGGTGTATCCATTGCCATCGTTGTCGACCCCGTCGGTACACTTTGCTACGCCTACCTCTTTAACTGATTCGCAGTAGGCTCGGACGGCCTGATCATCGGCTTCACTGCAGGAGAAATCATCGCAGTCGGTGTAGCCATTGGCGTCGTTATCGATACCGTCTTGGCACGTTTCGAGGGAGCTTTCTGATAGAGACGCACAGTATTCGAGTACTGCTTGGTTATCTGACTTGCTGCAGGAAAAGTCATTGCAGTCGGTGTATCCATTCCCGTCGTTATCGATACCGTCTTTGCATTGTTCGAGAGACGTTTCGCTCAGGCTCGCGCAGTGGTCCAAGATGGCTTGGTCTTCCGTGTTGGAGCAGGAAAAGTCATTGCAGTCGGTGTATCCATTCCCGTCATTATCAATTCCGTCTTGGCAGGCGGCAAGATTGTCTTCGGGGGCGATACAATTTGGGGCCCCTGAACAATCGGGATCCAAGCAGTCGGCGGTGCCGTCACCATCATTGTCGATAGCATCATCGCAAGTGACCTCGGCGCATACGGGCAGGCCCTCGCAATCATCGTCGCGACAATCAAACAGTCCGTCTCCGTCGTTATCAATGCCATCTGAACACGTCTTTTCGGTGGTTTCGTCGCATACTGTAACGTAGGCGCCGCGGCTGCATGTCCAGTCTCCACAATCTGTGAAGCCGTTCTGGTCATTGTCGATACCATCAGAGCACCGAGCGTCGGTGAACTCGCGACTACAGCAGTTTTCCTTGATATTCTGGCAGTCTGAATCGCCGCAGTCGAACTGTCCATCGTCGTCGTTGTCGATGAAGTCGTGGCATACCTGCAGCAGGTTGTACACGTCATTGCCCTGGGCGCGGTACTCGGCGACACCGTCTCGTATGTTGATGCCGCGGTTGCCAGTGGATTGTTGGAATTGCGCAAATGGATTTTCCGATTCCTCGTACGGTATACGGGGTACGGCTTCACCGCAGAGGGTGGAAAATAGGAAGCAATCTGGGTCCTCGCAGTCGATGAGGCTATCGACATCATTATCCAGTCGGTCAGAGCAATTTTGATTGCCTCGTTCATAGCCCAACGGCATGGCTGTGCGCTCGAATTCACATGCGCGCACGGTGCACACGATACAAACAAGTACTCCAGTGCGAAAAAGCAGTGTCAGGAGTCGGTGGGTCGTGTTCATCAATACTCAGTTCTCCCGAAGTTCACAGACACTGTGCCTTGGTGCGGCCGTAGCGGCGCTTGAATTGGGCGTATACCATGCAAGCGACGGGTTCACCTGTCGTATTCAACCAACCGGCTGAGACTGCCTGCGACATGATGGCCTCCATTTCGAACCGATCCCCGGGTAGATCGCCAGTAATACCGGTTTCTACATAGCGTTTGAGCACCGCTGCGAGTGCTTCATCCGAGAGGTCTTCAAACACGCTGGCCGCCGCGCTGTCGCTCCGTATTGTCGAGATGAATGCGGAGATTTTATCCATATCTGCTTGGTCCGGGAGGGGCGCACATGCGGTTTGGCACTCGTCGTAGTGCTCTTGGTGATACCACTTTTTGGATGCACCAGTGACTGAATGTACCAATCGATTGTAATTCTTACCCTTGTAGTTTTCAGAAATAGAATGGAGAGAGGTTAGTACGTACTTGGGTACGCCGTGGGACCATATTCCGCGTCGGTATCTTATGGCTTCTTTTTGCGCTTCGACTACGTCGGGATGTGCGTCTCCCTTTACGCTCATGGCGTGTGCATAGCCCTTGCGTACTTGGTCTATTGAGAGGTCGGGACAGTTCCAAAGCGTTCTCCCATACCCGTCGCGTTTCATGTCCGACGTACAATGCCAAACACCGCGGCGGGCATTGAGTGTGCCTAGCGTGGCGTAGTGGGCTAGTTCTGTTCGCGTCCATGTCCCCCACTGATGCGCACGTCCATAGGATTCCAGCGTATTGAAGCCAGCTAGTCGGGCTCTGGAACCAGCAAGTGCCCCGGAGAGGACGCGGAAGCTATCGCCATCATTGAAGTATACGGGCGTCGGCACACCATTGAGAAAGACCCGGCTAGGGATATCTGCACTCGCACTTTGGCTGATCGTGAGTGCTATTACGCATGCCATGACGAATGCGGTTCGTAACTGCGCAAGACGTGTGCTTGTTTTCATGCGGACTCCAATTAATCATGACCGTAGCGATACCCTAGTCAGTACCACTATCCGGTGGCAACCCACTGATACCAGACTTTTTTTCGATTCTATGGTTGTTAGGCGACTGCGTCTACGCAGTGCGTGAACAGCGGCTAGGCTGGACGCGTGAATACGGCCCCAAAGAAACCATCCGAGCCGTCGTTCTCTGGTGTGTATTGCTGCTGCTGTTCCAAGGTGAGGTCATATTCACTCAGCACGCGGTTGATGACTCCAGTGGTTTCTTCGTCTGTGAGGGTGCACACCGAGTAAACAAGCTGCCCTCCTGGTGCAAGGCGTTGAATGGCCTGTCGCAGTATATTCCACTGTAATTTTGACAAGGTATCGATGTCATCTGGTGTACGACGCCACAGAATCTCAGGTCGTCGTCGGATGACTCCGAGTCCTGTACAAGGCGCATCGATCAATATGCGATCGAATTGGATTTCAGGCGCGATGGGTAAGCGTTTGGTGCTGTCCGCTGCGACGAAGTGTACCGTCTGTTGTGGCAGCCATCGTTGGCATAAGCGTTTGGCTTCATGCAGCTTTGCGATGGAGATATCGCTGGCGATATAGAGTCCATTGATATTATGCATCTGTCTTTTTTCAAGCAGTCGAGTGGTCTTGACGCCGCGACCGCAGCAGAGTTCCAACACTCGAAGAGCCGGTCGGTCTATGTCTAATAAATCGACCATGGCGACGCTGGCTTTATCTTGTGGGAGCCAATGGCCCGCTTGGATGCCGCCGCGAATCGCCTGACTATCCATCCCAGAGTCGCGAACAGTGAAAACGTCCGGTTGGTCGGTCTTCGTCATACCAGCAACTTGGTCATACGAGTCTGGGTGAACGCGTAAATGCACAGGGGGAGGCGCCATATTGGCTTCAAGTCGAGCTTCCAGGGAATCTCCCATTCGTTCTGCTAGACGTTGAACCATCCAGTCTGGATGACCGTACCGGGTGGAGAGCTCTGAGGGAGGTGTCCTGTCTCGGTCGATAGCTCTGAGTACACCGTTGACGAATTTACCCACCGCGGGCCCTCGGAGTTGGCGGGCCAAGCGTACCGACGTATGAACGGCCGCACGTGCAGGTACCCTATCCAAGAAGAGCAACTGGAAGGTGCCTAGCCTCAGTATGTTGGCGAGCTCGGGATCACTGGGAACCCCTTTTCGTGCATGCGTTCCAATGTGGTAATCAAGACGTAATCGCCACCGAAGAATTCCATAAAAACAGGAGGTGACCAGCGCTCTGTCCCGCAAGTCTAGGTCGCGTGCATCTGGACCATCTAGCATCGTACGAAGTACAGATTGGCCGGCAGCTCCCGGGGTTCGCTCCAGCCGGGCGAGTGCACGAACGACCAAGCGTCTTGGGTTTACTGGCATATGCTTGACACCCTTTCTTCACTATCGGAACGTTGCCGGCACCAAAAAATCATGGACTTCAAGGTCCGAATCGCGTCGTCGAAGCCAGTTGCAGCATCTTGCGCTCTGCAGAGCCTACAGCGACGTATCACAGTCGACAGGGCACAGTGAACCGTGAAGAAACTGATAGCGAATCTCCTCCCCTGGCTTATAACGGCCAGTATCGGATTATATATTGGGTTGACGAGCGACTGGGATACAGTGGTCGCTACCCTGAAGGCCGCAGATTTTATCGGCTTCATCCCGGTCGTTATTTTCGTCGTTGTCACGGTATTCCTGTTTGACTCTTGGTGTCTCGTCAAGCTCTTCGCGCGTTTCAATGCGCCAGTACGCTATCGTGAAATGCTCCCTCTGAAGGGCACAAGTTATCTTCTCAATGTCATCAACTACAATGCGGCTGCTGCTGGCATTGCGCTTTTCTTTCGGAATCGTAAGGGCGTCCCGCTCTTGGAAGCTATGGGCTCCATGCTATGGATGAACTTCATTGATATCGTCTCCCTCGCCACCTTATTGCTGATAGGACTGGCGATATCCCCAGCCCATGTAGCGGCCAGTTTGCGCATGACGCTTACCATCGGCGCGTTTAGCATCTATCTCATTCTGGTGGGTTCATGCATCTACTGGAACCTTGGCTTTGACTGGTTTTTCTTCGGGCGTCTCCGCAGTTGGCGAATCTTTAGTGGGTTTCGTGATGCGAAGATGCGCGACTACGCATATTTTATCGGCATTCGAACTGCATTCGTGCTCTCGTACGTCGTGAGTCAGTGGGCATCAATGCCGTTTTTCAATCTCGATGCTAGCCTATCTCAATTGCTGCTATACGTCCCGGCGCTCACGTTCATCGGTACCATACCGCTGACGACCATCGCCGGTCTGGGTACAGTGCAGGTGCTTATGCGGTCATTCTTTTATGACTTCGTGCCTGGCGAACTGACCCAGACTGCCGTGCATTCGACTATCGACGCATATTCGACGACGTCCATTCTGACGTTTATCCTTTGTCGCGTGCTGATAGGCGCCCTTTTCATGCGCTCCGTAAGTCGGGACTTCACGAATCCGAAACACGGGGATGCAATGTCCTAGTTGTCGCTATCGTCTGTCTCTGTCGGCGTCTCGAGCGTCAGCGTGAGATACGGTGCGCCCTGACCACATCGTGAAATGTCAGTTGAAAGAGTTCCTTGGACGGGGTAGCTCTTGAGCAGCCCGTTCGTGGTGTCGACCGTTGCTTGAGCTTGAAGTTTCGCCGCTGGGCTTCCAACCAGCATGGCGTCCGTCAAAGCAACTCGCACCCATCTCGCGCCGAGTTCTAATTCGAAGGGAGGACAGTTACAGACCACGGGATTGTGTCGCAGCACGTATCGTCCCTCATCGCCGGACCGGGCGAGGTCTTGTTCGATGGCTTCTTCCAGACCGCTATGAGGCGTCTTAGTCGGTACTGCTGCCGGTGGTGAACAAGCACTCAACCAAAGAAATACAATCGCGTATATGTCGTGCTTCATATGCTCAAGTAGATGGTTGTGGTGACGAAGATTCCCCATAGTAGAACGTTCACTAAAAACGCGCGGTCACGTACCATGGAGTCGGTTGGACTTTGTGCATTATCGTCTTTTCGGACGATGCTATTGAAGCGCCAAAGCCCAAAGAAAACGAATGGTACCGAGTAGATCAATCGCTCGGTTTGAAACTGCGCTACCGTGTTGCTACTCAAGGTGTAGAGGGCATAGCTGATGACAGTGACTATTGCGAGTATACGCATGGCCCAGTCAATGTGTTCGAGATGATATCGCTTGAGCACTGCTCGTGTGCCATGCCACTGGCCTTTACGAAGCACAACGACGAGTTCATGTCGACGCTTTCCCAGGGCTAGTAGGCTGGCGAGTAGAAAAGTGCAGGCCAAGAGCCAGGACGATGGCTCGACATCGATAGCTAATGCGCCCGCAAGTACACGAAGAAGAAAGCCAAGTGCGATGCAAGTGATATCGATGTACGCGAGCTGTTTGAGTTTTAGCGTATACGCAACATTGTTCAGAAAATAACTCGCCAGTACCGTCGCAACTGACCAATGGATCAGTAGTCCAATAAGGCAGGACGAGAAGATGAGAAGCACCATACCCCACTGCGCGTGGCGCACTGATAAGTCACCAGAGGCAATGGGGCGAAATTTCTTCGTCGGATGTCGAGCATCATCTTCGCGGTCCATCAAGTCGTTCAGAATGTAAACTGCACTCGCCGCGAAGCAAAAGGCAACGAAGGTCGCTGTTGCCCCTAAGACACTCGGTAGATGGTTGAGCTTCAGGCCGAACACCAATGGCGCGATGACAAACACATTCTTGACCCATTGCACGGGCCGCATTGCCTGAATCATATTCCGAAGCGATGTAGCCGCAGATACCGTTGAGTCGCTGGAATTCATCGTGGAGGACCCTAGAGCAGATGGATGGGCTTGTCACGTATCGCGCAATCGTTTGGGCGAGGTACCGATACAACAACTACTACTAGCGTGTTTGCATTGTCACGGTCTGTCGTCTGGAAAGTAGACATGTCGTATCCACCATTGGGCTCATGTGCCGCTTATTTGCATAGCTTCCATCCGAAATCTAAACCGCATTATTGCGCAGCCATGGGCAGGGAGCTGGGGGATGGTTTGGAGTGGGATGACGGCAGGTTTTGTTCAATCCATTCATCAACGCATAACCACCAGCTATCGAGCCATTCGCGGCGCGCTGTCGGATCATGGGGAATCTCCTCTGGCCGAATTATCCACATCCGGATGGCAATTTTTCGACCGACCAGGTTGCCCCTAAAGATGTCAGTCACATGCGTGGCTTCCTCAAGTCCGACGTGGGCCATGACTACTACTGGGCGGCTGTCTAGGTGCTCAAGTAGCGCAAGTGTTCCCCCGGAACGGGGGGGAAGTGTGTGTTGTAGTGACTCAGCGATCGGGAGCCGCTGACTTCCCTTCATGCGTAATTTGTGCAGCAAATCTTGTCGTCTATCCGCTGTATAGCGTGTGCCTTCGGGATAGATGACAACCGTCTCAGTGTGAGGGGTTGTCCGCGCGAGATGCTGAATGGCCGCCAGCTCGTTTTGTGTGTCACCGTGACGCTGCACGAAGGTGTTCGGTAGGCGGCATCCTACGAGGTCGAGGCACGGGTCGAGCAGCAACGCATGTTTCAATACATATCGAAAACCGATACCGTCATCGCTTAGCAGGAGCGCCGGCAGTAGCGTATCTAGCAAGCTGGAATGCCGTACAAGCATTATTCCGGGTTTGCACCGAGGAGCATCCCTGCCAGTAACTTCCACATGAAGATTAAAAAGATACTGTATCGCGGCTACCAGTGACCGTGTCCACCACGCCTGCAGTGCCCGGTGTATCTCGATAAATGTCCGGCGGCCAAGCAGCCGCGAGGGAGTCAGGATGAGAGCGAGTAGCACGACGGAAGTCTCCATCCATAGCCAAACTACTATCATTGAAATACTGCGGAAATATGCGGACGGATAGGGTCGCTGGTGTTTCGGTATCCGGTCTTTCCAGATGGCCCATGGGCTCAAGATTAAGAAGAGTGGAAGACTCAGCACAGTGGCACATATGAGGATGGAAAACGTTCCACACCGGCGGAATAGGGTCCAGGGTAGATGCTCTTTGTGCCACATCATGTCCACAATATATCGGATACGGTCTTTGTAGCGGAGAATGTATATTTTTGCCGGTAGCGCTTGACCTGATGTCGCTTTAGCGCGACATCCTGGATGGCTCAGGTACACGGCAAGTCGTAGATAGGGGTGTTGGCTCAGGTGGGAATATTGTCGCAAATTTGCAACAGACGATGGGTAGTACCGTCTGTGCTGTTTTTAGTGTCCGGCTGTATCGCGGTTGAAGATCGCGAGGCAGTGGATACGGATGTCCCAGATGTTGTCTCCAACCCACTACCTGGCGATGCGACATCCGACACAAGCGCCGTGGAGGACGGCTACGACGCACAGGATGCACTCGACGATGTATCTGAAGCAGATACTGGACCAACGCCCCGCAAGTACAGTCATCGTGCTATCGGAGGGGTATCGATGGGCGCTGCAGCGGCCAGGATAGCACTGGAGCACCCAGACCTATTCGATGTTGGCGGAGCACTCGGTGGTTATATTTCACTACAGTATATGGTGAGTGCTGGTTTGCGGTTGCAGCTTGGTGGGTTCTGTGACCTCGACAAACTCGAAGCGAATATTGATCAACTCAATGCGATAGACGCGGTGCCGTCGGTCTTTTGCGGGCCGGGTAAAGTACTCTATGACCTCGAATTTAGTCAGGACTTCAATCATCTACATCACGCAGTTCACGGAGCAGACTTTAATCGTCGATTTTATATCGATGTATTTCGAGCCCTCTCGCTAGGCTTCGGTAACTTTACGACAGAGCCGGACCCAGAAAGTCCTTACTTACCCTTAGGAAGTGATCCGTCGTGGTTTACTGCCACCAGTAGTGAGGACAAATGCGCCAATCCAATGGCAGTACCGCCTTTGGTGTCTTTTAATGCGGAGTACAATCCGGACGGCCAGTATCCCGTCATACCCTTTTGCGATAGCGATACAAGATTGTTGGAGGGGCTGTTGGGCGCCGATTATGACCCTACTGCCGTGCACACCTATCCGACCGAGGTATTACTCGCGGTCGATATCAATGGGAATGGGCGGCGAGATTACGGTGAGCCCGTATTTTTGAACGCGACAGAACGCTATGCAGATGTGGGGACTGATGGGTGTGCCAATGTGATGGAGGACGGTAAGGGTGGTTGTCTTCCCACCACGCAAGAACCGGTGAAATCGGACCCGAATGGTGATGATTTTCATTGGTTAGATAATCCGCTTGGTACGGAATTGAACGACAGGTGGGACCCTGGTGAACCGTACGATGACCATGGCCTGGATGGGGTGCTCGATACGAATGATGTAGGGGAGTCTAATGGTATTTTTGATACCAACAGTGCGTTGGTTCGTGCAAAGGCATCGGATGTTTCGGATCTGATAACGCAGCTTTCGGACGAGGCGCTGTCATCGCTGGACTTATACTTTGATTCGGGAATTCGTGACCCACTGCATGCAGCCGTTTCGACACGGTTTGCCGTTGCCGCGCTGAACGGCCGCAAAGCCGATGTACAGTACTTTCAGGGGATCGCCGATAGGCCGACTGCATTGTTCCCTACGACCGCGATTGAAGATGTAGTCAATGAGCTGGGGAATGCAACGCGCTTTTCAAAGGAATCGATGGGCACGCACGTATATGTGGAGTATGGCGACCCCAATGCATCACAAGCGGCGCTCGATGCGGGAGACGGAGGGCACCTCGGAACTATCGAGGAAGTGCTATCGCGAATGCTGACTTGGTGCGCGTTTGCGCTACATCGCCTGCCCGACCCAGACACCGAGCCGACCGAAACCTTCAACGTGCCAGAGAGTCGCTCGTACTTTTCAGAGATCTTCGGGGCCCGACGCAACTATACGATCGTATTGCCTCCGGGCTATGATGCGAATCCAGAAAAGCGGTATCCTGTTGTCTATTTATTGCATGGTCTAGGGCAATCCCCGTCGGAATTCGCGAACGTAGCATTTGTGACTGGAGGCCTCATGGCGAACGGTCTCCTTCCGAAGGCCATTCAGGTCTATGTCGACGGTACATGTTGCCGGATTCACAAAGATAATTCGGGTTTACGTGAGTGCGCTTGTGGCGATCGTACCGATGGCGTACGTCAGTGCGTTGACCCTCAGTGCACAGGACCCCATGAATCATGTGCAGTGCGCGATATCGCAGAGACAGAGACGGAGAGCGAGTGCGTTCGGGCCAGTTTATATCTCGATCTGCTAACCGATCGATGGGGGAAGCGTCGGGACAATATGAAATACGGTTCCGCCGTCGTTGAGCTGGTAGAACACATTGATACGACCTACCGAACGCGAGCTACTATCCCGACGAGATAATCCCTCGAATACCGCATCGGCTATTTACGAAGTCAGAGTGAGGCGTATCAATGTGTTCATTGCGCACCCGTGCTGCAGTCTCGCGCATCCCGAAACCATGACTGCCACCGCTATACCTGACATTCGCATTGTTGATGACAACCAGAAACCTTGGAACTCAACCGGGAACTATGTCTTGTATTGGATGACGTCTCATCGACGGATCCGCTCAAACTTTGCCTTGCAGCACGCAGTTTGGCTTGCGGAGCAACACCAGGTGCCGTTAGTGGTACTCGAAGCACTTCGCTTAGACTATCGATGGGCATCCCCGCGCATTCATCAATTCATCATTGAAGGTATGCGGGTCAATGCAACCCGGGCGCAGCAATATAGCGGGGTGACATACTACCCATACGTGGAACCAAGCCAGGGCGCCGGTCGAGGCCTTCTGCGGAGGTTAGCAGAGGATGCGGTTGGAGTCGTGACGGACTACTTTCCGTGTTTCTTTATTCCCAACATGGTCGCTGCTGCATCCAAAAAGCTGGATGTCCGATTGCAATCGGTGGATGCGAACGGTGTGATGCCGCTGCAAGCCACCGACCGTGTACACGACGGCCGCGTCTTTCCGTCGGTTTCTGCATAAAAATATTCTGGAGCATGTACTTCCCCTGCCGGAGAGCGAGCCATTGGCAGCATTGTCGGCACCCAGGGAAGGGATCGGACGTACCGTTACGGAGCGGTGGCCGACGGCAGACTTTGACCATCTCCTTTCCGGTGGGGGGATTGATGCGCTACCACTCTCGGGTGTCGCTCAGCCTGTACCGATCGAGGGCGGTTCCGAAGTCGGCGAGACAAAGGCTTCAGATTTCATTGCACGGCGCCTATCCACCTACTCGGAAGATAGGAACCATCCTGATTCCAACGGTGGCAGCGGCTTATCCCCATACTTCCATTTTGGGCACATTTCTGCGCACGCGATGGTAGGAGAGATCTTGCAGAAAGAGGGTTGGGCATTACCGGAGTCCACGCCAAAGCCCACCGGGAAGCGGGAAGGCTGGTGGGGACTCAGTGCGGCTTCGGAAGCATTCTTTGATGAGTTGATCACGTGGCGGGAGGTTGGATACACCTTTTGCCATCATCGGCTTGAGGACTACGATACGTTTGAGTCCCTTCCCACCTGGGCTCAGACGACCCTGAATGAGCATCGGTCTGATCCACGACCTTGGATTTATACCCTTGAGCAGCTCGACCAAGCACAGACGCACGATCCGGTTTGGAACGCAGCGCAAAATGAGCTCCGGCGTACGGGGCGGATGCACAACTATCTTCGGATGCTCTGGGCAAAAAAGATTCTGGAATGGAGTGAATCACCTGAGGATGCGCTCGAAGTGCTTATAGAACTCAACAACCGGTACGCACTTGATGGACGCAATCCGAATTCGTACTCGGGCATTTTTTGGACGCTCGGCCGGTTTGACCGCGCATGGGGGCCCGTACGGCCGATATTCGGAAAAATCCGGTTTATGAGCTCAGACAGCACAAAGCGGAAGCTCAAGTTGAAAAACTATCTGGAAAAGTACGCGTAATGTGATGTTCAGCGTGGAGCTGCGGCACGTTGCAGTCGGTCCGCGACCGCACTCCACAGGCCATGGCCTGGCACAGACTCAACTAAGATCCTATCTGGTGAACTTGCATCGAGCGCCCGAAGCGATGCGTATAAATGACGCGCGCAGTTCTCCGGTTTTTCGGGGGTAACGATCCAGCGTTCTACAGGCCATCCTTTCGGCCTAGGCTCGAATGACAGAATCCCTGGATAGCATTTCGCGGTCTGCGCTTCAGCCACTGCAGTAATCAGCTGCACTTTCTCTAAGATCGTCATCGTAGCGGCAGGTGCATAGTGACTCGCGAGCGTCCCCGGGGCTTCGCTTGTGTGAGCTGGCTGGGCGAGTACCTCATAGGATACAGCCATACCGAGAGCTGTCTCTAGCACGTGTTTGGTAATCATTCCGAGTCGAAGCAGTCGGGGTGCGCTTCCGGATAGGTCGATAATGGTGCTTTCTACTCCAACGGTACATGGGCCTCCATCGAGAATCATATCTACATGGTGACCAAATTCATCGCGTACATGTTTCGCTGTGGTTGGGCTCACGTGACCAAAATGATTGGCTGACGGTGCAGCAATGCCATCACCGAAGGCCCGAACCAAGGCTAGCGCCCAAGGATGACCTGGTACCCGTACGCCCACGGTATCACGGCCTCCTGTCACACCATCATGTGCTTTCGGTCCACGTCTCAAGATCATGGTTAGGGGGCCAGGCCAAAAGGATTTTGCGAGCGTCCTCGCCGAGTCGGGTATGTCCGAGACCCAGCCTGTAAGCGCCACGTCTATCGGCGATGTATCGGCTACGTGCACAATCACAGGATGCTGTTTTGGGCGTCCCTTGGTATCGAAGACTCGGCGTACCGCTTTGGGGTCGGAGGCATTTGCACCGAGCCCGTAAACCGTTTCGGTCGGGATAGCAACCAGTCGACCAGTACGCAGTAGTTCAGCAGCTTTCGCGATGGCGTGGTGGTTGACAGGGTAGGTTGTCTTCATGCGTTCGATGTGAGCGATCGTACGAGCTGACGGAAGACATCTCCACGATGTTCGAAGTTCTCAAACTGATCAAATGAAGCACATGCCGGTGATAACACGACAACACCATCGTTTCTTACGACCCCATTCGCCGCTTTCAGGGCATCTTCCAGTGTGTCGGCCATTGTTATAGGTACTCGGCCACCTAATGCATCTGCCAGTCGTGTAGCCGTGGTACCGCACAACACCATGTGATGGCAGGTCTGGCTTGCTAGTTCAGCCCAGTCGGAAAAGTCTGCGTTCTTTTCGCTTCCGCCCGCGATTGCCACGAGACGTTGTCCTTCAAACGCCTTCAGGCCAGCCATCGATGCATGGGGGTTGGTTGCTTTCGAGTCGTTGTAATAGCGCACTCCATCGTGTTCCCGTACAAACTCCAAGCGGTGTGCGAGTCCGCTAAAATTACGCAATCCCGTTTGTATTGCATGGATAGAAATCCCATGCGCAAGTGCTGCTGCGGTGGCTGCCATTGCATTTTGAGCGTTGTGTGGACCCGGTAATTGTAACTCGCGAATGTCGATTATCGGTCCGTCGAAATCTCCAACGCATGCTGACAATGTGTTTTCCGTGATGGCAACGTACTCATCGCCGTATTTTTGCCCGAACCATACAACTCGAGGGGCATTCCAGGTCTGAATGATGGGGTCAGTGGCGTTTAGAATCGCAGCGTCCTCATTCGTTAGATGGGTCAAGATATGCCGCTTGGCGGCCACATATCCGTCGAATCCTCCGTGGTAGTCCAAATGGTCCGGGGCGATGTTGGTGACTACCGCGACGTTTGGATGAAAAGATGGCGTACTAATGAGCTGTGCATTGCTGATTTCGGCAACGACGGTGTGATCGGTTATGTGCTCCAGTCCAGCGCATAATGCGATCCCAATATTTCCGCCGATCCAACAGTTGCGGTCGGCGCTCACTATTGTGCCAAGCCAAGACGTAGTCGTTGATTTTCCATCCGTTCCTGTGACGGCCAGAATCGGAGTTGTTGGCCGCTTGAGCCGTACAAAGAGTTCGACCTCTCCGATGACTTCACAGCCAGTATTTCGCATTTCCGCGAAGATTGGATGGTGTGGTTTCAGTCCAGGGCTTACGATTACAACATCACCCGGGCGATAGTGGTTGCCGCCAAGACGTACGTCTACCGCTGGGTGGAGCTGTGCGAGGTAGTCGGACAGCGCCTCCGAAGTTCTAAGATCGCTGGCTACGACGTCGGCGCCGCGCTCTGCCAGCGCATTTGCCGCCGCCAGTCCACTTCGGGCTAGCCCAAGCACACTGTATCGCTGACCGGTTAGCGTCATACGGTATCTAACCGTTGGATGAGTCCATCTGCGAGTCGAAACAGGTCGTCACCGCCAAAGAAAATGACTTGCGGTGCATCTGATTCTCGGTTGTCCGTGGGCGGCAGAAGCGATTCTACGTGGGTTACGATATCTGACATATCGGGTATGAAATCCACGGGCGTTCCATTCTCCCGAATGAGATCACATAACCAGGGAGCGTCAACACCCGCTATCGGCACTTCGCCCGCAGTATAGAGCTCCGTAATAATGACCCGATCAGCGTCTTGGAACGCTATCGCATATTCGTCACCCAGGTAGTGGATCATTGTGAAGCGATAGGGTTTGAACACGGCGGTGATCGGGCCCTTGGATAGTG
>PKDL01000444.1 GCA_002863065.1 Pseudomonadota bacterium | reverse complement strand
GCGTGTCTAGGGAGCCGCTGGAAGCGCAGTCGGACGCGCTAAGGCGCGTTTTCTACCAGACTTCCGTTTTCGATATACCAGCCGTCCGGGAGCACCGCGGGACTACCTGTGAGGCCGACCGAGATTACGCCGGTCAGGATGGCGTTGCTGAAATTTGCGTTGCTAATATTGGCATCTGAGAGGCTGGCCGATGTGAGGTTAGCGTCGGTGAAGTTGGCATTGGTTAGGTCGGCTGCGTTTAGCTCGGCGTTTTCGAGGTTGGCGCCCGCTAAGATGCTGTCGGTAAGATTTGCTTGGTTCACGTTTGCCGAGGTGAGGTTGGAACCGCTCAGGTCGGAGCTTGAAAGGTTTGCAAGGTTGAGTATCGCTCCAGTGAAGTCGACATTGGTTAGGTCAATGGAGTTGAGCGATGCTCCGGCTAAGTCGGCTCCCGCGAGGTTTTTGCACCCGTTCGCGGCCATTGATGGCCAACTTGAGAGAGCGCACGCCGTATTTTCGCAGATACCATTTTCCAGGCTGTACCCATCAATACAGTCGCACTGATAGCTCCCGTCGGTATTGGTGCACGTTGATGTTGTCGCATCCCCACACCCGCCATTGTTATCCGAGCACTCGTTGATGTCCTGACACGTGCCGTTGGTATCGGCAGCAAATCCAGAGTTACATTCGCAGACTCCACCAACGCAGGACGCTTGCGCCCCACACTCAATGAAAAGGCACTCTGGAGTCGGTACGCATTGCCCGTCAGGGTTGTACAGAAAACCCGGTTTGCACGAACACTCGGGAGCAGCACCCTCGATATTCGAGCATTGGGCGTTTTCTCCGCATCCGCCATTGTTTACTAAGCACTCGTTTTTGTCCTGGCATGTGAAGGAGCCAGGGCTGTTTTTACACTGCCAGTAGGTCGAATCTCCGCAACCACCGTTGCCGGTCATGCATTCGTTGATGTCAATGCACCAGTCGTAGGTATCAAACGCATATCCGGTTTTGCAGACACATTCGCCTGCCTCGCAGTAGCTATTGGGGCCGTTTATGCTGCAAGAGACGAACAAACAGTCGGGCGTGACGATACATATCCCTTTCGGATCCTCTATGAAGCCTGGGTTGCAGACGCATTCGGGGGCCTCACCCGCTAAGTTGATGCACCGAGCATTTTCGTCACATTCACCGTTCTCAGTCACACACTCATCGATATCTTCACAAACAAAGGCACCAATGGTGTTCGTACAGGTCCAAAAGGTAGCGTCACCGCATCCGCCGTTATCGTCAAGGCATTCGTCGATGTCTTGGCAGGTGGTATCCGTCAGAATAAAGCCAGCATCGCAGACGCAGCTGCCTTCAATGCATCGTCCATGGGTGCCACATTCTATAGAGTCGCAGGCATCACCAGGAACAGGTTCCTCCGGTTCAGATATGTCCGTGACTGGGGTAGCGTCCTGAGTCACGTCAGTACGCATGGTCGAATCGCCGGATGTCGTTTCTGGGTCCTCCGGGCATCCAGCCAAAAGTATGCAAAGAAATAATACGGGTGTAGCTGTGGTCTGTCGCATGGCACATGTTCCGCCTGTTTAGAGGTTGCATACTCCCGCGGTCATAGGATGCTAGGACCCTTTTCTGTGGTGCATGACCCCATTCAGATATGTCTCCGAGCGTGGAGCAGCCGTTTTTATTCCTGCTCTGAGGGCTATCCAAAGGTCGCTCGATAGTAGCGCTGGCCGTTGCTGTATAGGAGCGCCTCTACCGGAGAGTCACGTCCGCAGCGTCTGGGTGTCAGCTTTCCAGCCACTGCGGCTCCGCCGTTCTCCGTCCTGTCTTACAGGAGGCCATTCGTATCTTTTGGACTGGCGGTAGAACTCGTTCGTACTGGCTAAGCGGCCTGCAGCAGCCAGTGGCCACGCTGCAGTAAAGCATGCGCTGGCCTGCTGGGTACTGGGTTTGTTGAAGCAGGTTGGTTACTGCTGTCAGTCAGCGTGGTTTAGAGCGTGGGAGGGTTCAATTGGCCGGAACCATTGTTGCCACCCCAGCAGGTGATGGTGAGGTCATTTCGCACACCACAAACATGATCATTATATGATGCCTCGATGGATATAAATGGACCATGCTGACGCCGGTATGCGCGATAGGCGTTCTCACCGCTACTCGAATTACTTCCCGTACTGTTTATTGACTGGTAATAGCTGCTTGTTCCCCAGCATTCGTAGCGTCCGCCAGGGGCGCGTCCACAGTGAACGTCATTACTCCCACCGCTAAGCTCGCGGATCGGTCCGTTTGTACCGGGCGCCGAGTCGCCCCAGCAACGGACATAGCCATCGGTACCACGGAGGGCGCACGACTTGTATGGCTGCAGGCTTACCTGCACGTACACATCATTGGTTTGGGGCACGTCCGTTTGGTTTTCACTATTTCTACCCCAGCACTTAACATCCCCGGCAATAGTGAGTGCGCAGAAGTGATGCCGCCCTCCATCCACCTGGACATAATTGCCGAGCGGGCTATCTAGCTGGTTATAATCGCTTTTACCCCAGCATTCCATCGACTCGTCATCGCGGACGGCGCAGCAGGCATTAGTATTGCAGCTAACGTCGACAAAGGTGCCGCTGGGACTGTTGTTTACACCATGATTGCCCCAGCAATTGAGTGTGCCGTCAGTTCTGAGGCCGCAACCGCCGCTGTCCCCTAAGCCGAACCGGTCGTATTCTCCATCCAAGACGGGAGGACTGTTTTGATTAGTAAACCAGCTGCCCCAGCACATGGCGCTCTTATCGAGCAGGATGCCGCAGCTAGTAGAACCGCCCGCAAAGGCTTTGCGCATAAGCGGGGACTCGGGCGCTTTAAACCCAGAAATGGGCGTGTCGCCGCAGTAGAGGGCCGAGAAGCCGTCGCCGATATCTTTGATAAAGCAGTTCGACTTTCCACCGTCGGTCAAGACTTGGCCGTCGGCAACCAGGTCGCCCTTTAGCACAATCTTTTTCGATGACAGGTACTGGATGTTTACGCTCCAGCTATTGATTTGGCCGTCGGAACCGCCCCCGTTATCCTGCCAATCGGCAACGATGAGGCGCCATGTGCCCGCGGCGTTTTGACCGACCCATGAGTTTAGGTCGCCGGAGACGGTTGCGGTTGGAACCGGATAAGTGGCGGCGATATAGGCCCCCTGACCCGTTTTGTCGTGTAGTATATATTGGTTGTTAAGTGGGTCGAACAGCGTGATGACGAGCCCAGAGACATCTGCATTTGTCACGTCGATCGAGACACTGATCTCTTGCACGATGCCGACATCGGGTACTGCCACCTCGTCGAGTACGCCTCCTGGGTTGTTATCCGGGATGGCCTTGCTCACTCCACTGAACTGTTCGGTAAACACATTTTTCAGTAGACCGTTCGAGATAGCACCTAGTGCATCTGGAGGGAGAGTGCCGTCACCACTGCCGCCGCTACCACCATTGCCACCGCCAGCATCTAACTGGACTTTCAGTGCTTCAATAGCGCCCTGCACATTGTCTGCACCCAGCTGGGCGGTGGTGTCATCGAAGGCGATATTTGCGGCCTGTGATAGGTCCACTGCTAGCGCTTCCACGGTGACACAACCGGTACATGAGAGACCTACTGCGGTATCGGCGGTAATAGCATTAAGCGCGTTCCCATCGGAATCTGCGGACGCTAGAGAGAGGCCGATGTGGCTCTGATTCAGACAGCCGCTACATTGCAGGCCGGCCGCCACGGTCGCTGTCATCGCGTGGAATGCGTACGGATCCGTCTCCAGCGGTGTGCGCGGAAATTCCGGCTGGCCGGCAAGTGCGATACCGAGCCAGAGGTTGCTGGCGTTGAAAATCTGCGCCGGCAAGGTGTTGCTGGTACCAAGACGCGCTTGCATCAGGCCATTATTGACTGGTTGTCCCGCAATCGTCTCCGTCCAGATGGCGGTCTCTGATACCTGATCGGCATAGAGCGAGAAGGTGATATCGTAGCTGCCATTAAGCAGTTGGTCGGTGCTGTCTTTGAGCAACCCGTCAACGACAAGGTGTCGGTCCTGCGCCAGGGCCGAACTGGAGAGCAGTCCGCTGAGTGCCAAGGTTAAGAGCACGGTAATCCGTCGCATGTCTTTAGTTCTCCACTGTGGTTAGGTAGGCGCCCAATGTGCTCCAGATAGCACTGAAGGCGTCGTTGACTGTCGTTCCGGAGGTTGTCGGGGAGACAATGATGCGCATCGACCCCGCTGAGTTCGATATATGCTGTGATACGGAAACAAAGCGGACGGTGGCAGCGCCAAGTCCAACACAGACACCGTCGGAGCATAGCTTTCCTTCGTCTGCGCACGTTGTCGCTGGAGTGCATACTCCGGCCTGGCAGGTGTCCCCGGACGTACAAGTGTCGTTATCCGAGCAACTCGGACCGGTAATGGCCGCGTACTGACATTCGCCGTCGATGCAGCTGTCTTCTGTGCAGGGATTGCCATCGTCACAGTCCGCCGTGCTCGTTCCCACGCACTGGCCGAAAGCGTCGCATTTGCTGTTCTCAGTACACGAGTCGCCGTCGTCACAGAGGACATCAGGTGTCGGAATCGATTGGCAGCCAACGCCAGGGATGCAACTGTCATACGTGCATCCATTCGAGTCATCGCAGTCCGCCTGTGCTCCGCTCAGGCACTCACCGACAGCATCGCAGGCGTCGCCGTCTGTGCAGGCATCTCCGTCATCGCAAGGTAAGCCGACCTGAATCGCGTTCTGACAACCGGTCACCGGATCGCAGGTATCCTGTGTGCAGGGCTTATCGTCGTTGCAGTCCACCTGCGTGGCTCCTGTGCACTGTCCCTGAATGGAGCAGATACTTCCCGTGGTACATGCATTGCCATCGTCACATGCAGAGCCAATTTGCGGAGTGAAGACACAGCCAGCGCTAGCGCTACACGTGTCTACCGTACAGGGGTTGTTATCGTCACACGCCAAAGATGCGGTGCCACTACAAACGCCGACCTCATTACAGGTGCTCTGTGAGGTGCACGCATCGCCGTCGTCGCACAACGCGCCGACCAATGGCGTATTGACGCAGCCACCAGGAGTACTGCAGTAATCGGCAGTGCAGGGGTTGGAGTCATTACAGTCCGTGGTGCCCGTGCCCTTACAGAATCCATTCTCACATGCGTCATACGGGGTACAGGCATTACCATCGTCACATACTTTGAATCCTGTAACGAGTAGGTACACACAGCCTTGAACATCATCACACGTGTCTACCGTACATACATTTCCGTCGTCACATACGTTGGTGGTTATCTCGCAGACCCCTTCATCGTTGCAGGCCCCTTCGGAGTCGCAGGAATCACCGACGTCACAGGGGGTTCCTGGCGAGGTGTAGCTGTACTGGCACTCGCCAGTCTCGGCTGCGCAGCTGGTCTGAATACAAGATGGGTTTGCTCCCTCTGGTAGCTCGCATTCTACGACAGTAGCCGGATCAAGAACGCAGCTCCCTGCAACACAGTGAAGCGTGCCATTGCACATGTCTGCATCTTCGAATTCCGCGCACTCGCTGTCAGTTTGACAAACACAACCCGTGTCGATGCCGGTGCACAGTCCATTATCGCAGGTATCATTTTGGGTGCAGGTGTCTCCATCGTCGCACGCGGCGCCAGTGAGTGGCGAATGCTCGCAGCCCGTAACAGGGTCGCACGAGTCGATAGTGCAGTCATTGGAGTCATCGCAATCCTTGAGTTCTCCTGCACATCCTCCGGTTGGAGTGCACTGATCATTGGTTGTGCAGCCATTGCCGTCATCACAGGCGCCAGTCACGGGGACAAGGTCGCATCCTGTTTCTGGTTTGCACGTATTCAACGTACAGGGGTTGTCGTCGCTACAGTCCAGAAGTCCACCCGGGATACAGACGCCACCGCTACAGACATCGTTTTGAGTGCACAGGTTGCCGTCAAAGCACGGGAGCGTATTGTTGGTGTTCAGACAACCTTGCTCGGGGCTGCAGCTGTCGTCAGTGCACGGATTATTGTCATTACAGTTGGTGAAAGTGCCCGTACATGTTCCTAGTGTGCACTGGTCATTTTCAGTGCATGGGTTGGCGTCATTGCAGGGAGTAGTGTTGTAGGTGGTAACGCATCCGTTCGTCGGATCGCAGACGTTGTCTGTACATGCGTTGTCATCCTCGCAGCTATTTTCATCGGTAAAACCATCGCAGTCGTTATCCACACCATCACAAATCTCTGGAGCGAATGGGTAAATGTTGGGTGTGGTCGGTTCGCAATCAACGGTGTCAGCGACTCCATCGTCATCATCGTCGTTGTCGCACGCGTCGCCATCTGTATCGAAGTCGCTATTGGTCTGCGCTTCGTTTTGAACTAGTGGGCAATTGTCTTGTTCATTGGGGACGCCATCATCATCCTTGTCCGGGTCGACACAGTCTGCGACGCCATCATCGTCTGAGTCTGGATGCCCATCGTCGGTGGACCCATCGCAATCGTTATCTACGCCGTCACATACATCGCTCGATGGTGGGGTACCTTGGCAGACCTCATTGGCCCCGACGCAGGCTATCGTGCCTGGGCACGAGCCAAACTCGTTATCGATGGTGCAATCACCAGCGACGGCTTCGTCGATGATCCCGTTGCAGTCGTTATCGAGCCCATCGCAGATCTCTAGGGACGGAGTCGCTGCGTCACACTCCGTTAGTCCGGCCGGAGTACACTGCCGTGTACCCGCGCAGGCGCCGAGTACGTTGGCGTTGACGCAGTCGGTTTTGGACTGGAGTGCAATGTGCAGCGCGGAGCACTCGCACTCCCCAATATCATTGGTGCACTGCCCATCATCAGAACAGGAATATCCTTGCGGGCATGGCTCCTCGTCGGAACAGGCGATTCCACAAAAGCTTCCCGCGTCACCGTAGGAGACGCAGGAATCCAGACCCTCAAAACCAACAGTCGCACAGTCGGCGTTCGTTTGGCAGGGGCGGCAAAGAAACACAGCGCGCTCCACACAGACAAACTGGACGTCTGCTCCTGTACCTGGAGGGTTAATCGCCTGACATGAGAAGCCATCAGGGCACGAGGTTACGCAGTAGTCGGCACAGACCTTTCCCTGGCTCGTGAGTATGCATGCTCCCGAGTCACACTGGTTGCTTGTTCCACAAGGACAGCCAGCCGCCCCGGGAGAGGCATCGCAATCTAGCTCAGGTTGGGTTGTGTCCGGTTCAACGGTCGTGACGTCGTTGTCGTCGTTTGTGTCGGCTTCCTCGGTTGAATCCTCGGCCGTACCGTTGTCCGGAGTACGCGTGGTGTCCGGAGGATCAGTGAAGCCGATACTGTCTGTGAAGGCGTCTGACGTTCCACCGGGACCCGCAGTCCCCGCCGGCAGCGTCTCGTCAGAGCAGGACACCATGAACAGCAAACCCGCTGTTAGAAGCGGTACGGCGAACTTTTTCATGGCCCGACGATACCCAGCAGGGATTTACGACGTCAATAGTCAAACCGCAAAAGGTAGAGAGAGGGGCTTGGGAAATACCTCGTCAGTGTTGTTATGCCGGTTACAAAAGGAACTAATCCGTAGTGATGTTGTGCTAATCGGTTGTCCGACCAGTTGCTATCTCGATAGGTTCCCATTCGCTTTATTGGACGTTCCAGTACTGTTGGGATTACAGCTCCAGTGGAGGCAGTAACAAGGGATTAACAATTGTGATTGGACGGGTACGACTCTCACTGGAGTCGAGGTCGCGGACAGTGTTCCGTGACTGCGCTGCATTGAGCCCACTAGTCAGTGTTAGGTTGCCATTGTTTTGATAGGGAAAACGCTCTCGCCTATTACTCCCACGTCAGACGGTGGAGTTGTCCATTGCTGGCGTCATCGGACAGGACATAGAGCGCGTCATCAGGTCCCTGTTCGACGGCCCGAAAACGTTGGTTAAGGTCGGTCAGTAATTGCTCTTCGTTGACGACCTCATCACCATTCATCACCACACGGGCAAGATGCTTCCCGGCCAGTGCGCCAACGAAGATATTGCCTTTCCAGTGGGGAAAGATATCGCCGTCGTAAAACGTCATCCCCGAAGGTGCAATGGATGGGGTCCAATAATGTAGCGGTTCTGTGAACCCCTGGCCTGCATGATCGTCGGGGATATCAACACCCGAGTAGTGATCGCCGTAACAGGCGAGGGGCCATCCGTAGTTACTCCCGGCTTCAGGTCGATTGATTTCATCGCCGCCTTTTGGGCCGTGCTCGTGGATATAGACCACGCCCGTGTCTGGATGAACGGCCATCCCTTGAATATTTCGATGTCCGTACGACCAGATCTCGGGAAGGACATTGCTGTCGCCGATAAATGGATTGTCGTTTGGTATCGTACCGTCGGGGTGGATGCGTACGAGCTTACCCATATGGTTGTCGAGCGTCTGCGCGTCATCCAAGTAGTCAAACCGCTCTCCAAGTCCAACCATAAGCGCACCGGTTGGGTCAAATTGTAGGCGGGAACCGAAGTGATTCGGACCGACAACCTTTGGCACTTGCTCGAAAATCTTTGCGACCTGACTCAGGCTATTCTCTCCGAGCGTCGCGCGAACCACTGCAGTGCCAGCGGTGCCATTGGAGCCTGGTTCGGAGTATGAGAGATAGATGGTATTATTTTCCTCGAAGTTAGGGTCGACCAGCACGTCCAGCAGGCCACCTTGTCCGTCATACCAAACCGCTGGAACCCCTGAGAGTGGAGCTGATACGGTCCATGTGGCGGTGTCGACGATATGTAGGTCGCCGGTGCGTCGCGTGAGCAGCATGCGCCCATCCGGTAGGAAGTCGATGGCCCAAGGGCGTACGAGACCGCTGAGGACCGTAGTCACTTTCAGAGCCCCTGGGGGTGGTTCGACGGGGCCGCTGTCGGGTACAGGCTCCATTATATCGATAGTACCAGCATCATTGGGTGCTGTAGTGGTGTCGTCCTCAGGCTCGACGGTATCCGCGTTAGTCGTTATATCCGGCATGACGTCGCTTTTGGCACCGTCCGGTTGGGGCGTTGCATCGACCGTGGTGTTGGTATCGAGCGCACTGATTGTATCCGCTCCTGGAGTTAGTTCAGTACCATTCTCGTTATCATCCTGGCAGCCCGACGCCATCAGAAGAACACCGACCAGGGTTAGGCTGACAAGCGTGTGTGCGACGCATTCTGTGTACTTCAATCTATTATTGCCTCTTTCGCCAGCGACGTTGTTGAGAAAAGCGTTCTAGCCGCCGGGAGACTACGGGTTTGGTAGCGGGGCATGCAAGTGGGCTAGCGCGGTTTTGCTACGGTGGAATGGAGTGAGTAGACGCATCGCATGCGCCGGTAAAGCTACGAGAAGAGTCTGCAGCCAGGCACTAACGAATGGACCAGCTCTGGCCGTCGAAGTGGTAGACAACTCCGCGTGTGACGAGCGAATTACCTTGATTTCTCCACCACTGCTCTCCCACCACCCAGATATCGCTGGGGCTAGATGCGTAGATATGCCGCCAGTTGATGACTGGGTTAATATCGACGGGTTCACGCTGCCATGACGCACCGTCATATCTCCAAATACCCACCGGGCCAGCTGCCACCGCCTCCCCATTACCTAGCGCTGCGACGGTCGCGAAGTGAACGGAATCTAGACCAGTCGTTGGGCTGGTTATATTGGCTCCATTCCAATGGAATACCTGTGGCTCACTCCGACCGGTAAAGGTGCCCACCATCCAAACGTCGTTAGCATTGGCGCCGTCAATATGCCGCACCGTCGTCACGTTCCGTTGCCCGCCATAGACTGTCTCAGTGTCTTGAAGAAGGTGAAGCAAGGGGCCAAAGCTGGCGGATGCAGCAGTTGGCCTCTTAACAGCGCCGCCTACCCATAGGTCTGCGTTCGATGTAGCCCAGATAGCGATGGGGGTGATGGTGCCGTCGGCGCCGGGAGGGTCATTGTATGCGAGTGCTTGAGGCTGAAGGCAGGGGGTAGTCGCAGAGGCAATGCATGGAAAGTCGGACGAGCTCATTGAGTGAATCGATGTGTTCGTGTTTTTTGTAGCCCACAGCGTGTCGCCGGAAGCCGTGGCTGAGAGGTCCGAAATGATACCGGGCTCGTTACTGACAACTTCCTGCCAGCCGTTGTCGTCATATTGCAGGATAGTCGACGTATCACCTTGCGTCCCTGCGACAAACACTAGGTTGTCCGCGACGGCATGAAGGGTTCGAATCCCGTCGAGGGTGACGCCTGTATCTTGGAGCGTGCAATCGGTGCCATTATAGAAGACGAGCTGACCTTCGCCGGTTCCGATCCATATGTTTGCGGGGCCTGTGCCATCGACGACCGTGGGCGCCATGCCACTCAGCAGGCTGCAGGGTGGCGCCGCAACACACTGGAAATCAATGCAGCGCTGGTTTTCGGGGTCAGCGCAGCTCACATTGTCTGGACCGGCGCATCGCCGTGTTGAACCACAGCCGTCGTTTACATATCCACATTCAGCACCGGGCTGTATGTCGTCACATAGGTCATCCGATGCATCAGTGGGGCAGCCTTGCGCAAAAAGTGTGCTGGTGACGGTTTCCAGCTGATTGCGTGTGCGTGCGGCCAGTACACGCTCAGGATTGAGTGGTACTCCAGCAGTCGTCGCTTCTGCATCCCCAATGACGGTAATGTACGGGCCATATTGTCCAGTGGCATAAAACAGCCATGGCGCTTGGTCAGCGGGTAGAGTGATAATCGCGCTGCGGTGGTCTAGATTACTGGCGGTAGCGAGCAGGGTTGTTTCGAACAATACCGTTGGTGGGTCGGTCACGCCGCTGCTGATGCGAACATAGTTCGGCAGGCCGGCGGCTGGGTCATCGGCTTTTTTGCCTAGTCCGGCCTCGATCCGGAGGGTGACATCACCTGGTGTATCCGGCATGAGCCACCAATATTTACGTCCCATGCTGTCGTACCGTGTGGTGGTAGGCGAGCCGTTGACGAGTACCTGCTTAAATAGCACCTGGACTTCGGGCAAATTGGTTATTGGCGCGAGAAGCTCGCCGCGCTCCATCAGCGTAATACGAATGCCATGGATGCCGGTTTGTAAGTCTGTTGCTTGGGTATGTTGCCACAGAGGGCTGCCCTCGATACCGGTATGACGTTGCCCGAATACAGAACCGCCGGCTGGTTGAATTAGGAAATGCGGCGACGCACCGAACCCATTATCGACCTCAAACGAATAGGTGACAGGTTGGTCTGATGCTTCGAGCGCCAACACGACGGTACCTTTACGTGCGTTATTTTCTCCGTCGGGGATGCTACCTCGCGTGAGATATGAACCGCTGTCTGTCACATGAGCTAAATGAGGGCATATTGGTAATCCGAAGCATGCTGCCTCGCCGGGCTTGGTGGATGGAAAGCTCGCTGATGGATACGGGGGTGCAGTTCCATCGTTTAGCAGTCGTTGGGTGCTCCCATCAGTATCGCTCGGACTTGGGCTCAGGTCAGTATCAGGATTCGCAGCTTGGGCATCTTGCAGTGCGCGTAAAAAGTACGGCATTTCTTGTAGGTACCAGCGTGCCGGGTTTTTGAAGAATGGACTGAAACCGTGGCGGTCATCTCCTGGATTGTCATAGACCCGGGTAGCTTCATCGTAGGCAAGGGATCTCAGCGGCTGTAGGTGGCTCACATCGCCACTAAGCCAGTATGCGAGCGCATTGAGTGAATATCGGTTGTAGCCAGCGTCTCGTAGTGCGAACAGCCGGGATGTTACTTCAGGGTCACGAGTGAGCGATAGGTACCGTTCCAACCAGCGCGTGTTGTAGGTCGCAAATGCCACCGCGTTATCGTTATCGTCCCAGTCCGTATCATTGACATAGCCAATCAACTGGCGAATTACAGTGAGCGCATGAGGGTCAAATGTCGCTTGGTAGTAGCTGACAAGTTCACCAATCGGGGTGACATTATCGCGTCTCATAGCCTGCTTACTGTACGTGTTGAACGACGCGGTTTGTCCCCATCCGACAAATAGGTCATGAAAGCGTCGATCACCGGTTAGATAGTACCGCAGCTCAAAGTTTGTCGCGTCGGACCAGTGGACGTTCCAGGAGGCGCCACTCGTCCAGGGGAGTGGGCTATACGCATGGCGTGAGTAGATGGATCTCGCCGGATTAAGGTCGGGAATATTCACATCACTAGGCGCGTCAGAATCTTTGCCCCAGGCATTGGTGCCTACATCAGCGAAATGGTCGGAGTGGACGTGAGCCCATCGCCAGGAAGATGTGCTACCGCTCCGGAAATACTGAAGCCAGGCCGTGAAGACATTGCGATAGTGAGAGTTCTGGGCACTGCGCTTGAAGGAGGGAACGAGCCGTTCGGGGTCGATGCCATCATGCACACTCCCGTACATGAACGTGCCGAATTCGCCGAAGCCTTCGATGATGGTGTTGAGATAAAATGGGCCGGCAGTGTCTAGCGTGTTCTCAATGACGGGATAGGCCTCTACGTTCTGAGCGGCAAATCGACCTTCAACGTCTGATTCCGCACTCCATTTCGGGTCTGGGAGTGCGTGAGGGTTGGATTGCCATAATCGGGCAAGCTGTTCGACCGGGCCGGTATTAATCGCTTCTGGCTGGTGCAATAAGAGGCTGAACTCGCCGCCGAGTTGATTTCCTCTGCCGCCGGCGCGGGTTGCGGTTTCGAGATTAGCTTCTTCTGCACTTATCCATCCAAGGTCTGGATTATTATAGTAATTTTCTCCCAGTAGATATTCGCAGCGAGCACATGCTGCTGGTTGATTCGCGATCTCTGCCTCTGTGCATGCGTTGGGCTTTGCACATGCCGGGCACTTGAAACAGTTTTCTGATGTGGACACGCATTCCAGGCCGCAATCAGGGCAGAGAATACCATGTGTGCAGGTAAGTACATCGCGCTCCGCATCGGACATACGAAAGGTGAGTAAGTCACCTTGGTGCGCAAATCGTAACTTCGTAACCTCGCGTACAGTCGCGCCTACTTGGGCTTCGGGGGGATCTTCGTCGGTCCCAAATGGGGTGGTCCCGTGTTTGGGCCAGAAATGTACGGCGAGATCCATGCCATTGGAGCTCGGGTAGAGACCGAACTGTCTTGGAAAACGTTGCCATACATCGCGTAAGACCAGGGTTGCACCCACCGTATTCGAGGTAGCGCCGAATGAACCATCTAAGCGTGCCCCTGTGACTGAAGGCGTCGCATTTGGGTCGTTGCTTTGGACAACGCGGAACGCCGAGTCGGTGTACTGATGGGCAAAGAACTCGGTCGCGCCATCGAGGGCGTAGGTTTGCAGCACGCCATCGCCTCCGAGATGCGCCGAGTTTGCCTCTACCAGCATCGTGGACCATCCCATATCATCGACCTGAGGCGTGGCATCGGTATCATCCTCTGTAAATACCGTACGGTGGGACATACGCACTTGTGCATCCCCATCTTTTAGTGTGATCCGGCTGATGTAGCGGTGCAGTGGCGCTTGCGCCGGGTCTTCTGCCCGGTACCACCCTTCGGCTTTGATGGTTACGCTGTTTGGTCCCGCATCTTCGATCTGGAATTCAGGCTCGGTGTCAAAGCGCGATGCGCGCAAAACGCCGAACTCATCAGTGAAGTAGGGGCCCCCCGGTCCGTTCACCACCAGTTCGTCGGCGCCAAAGAAACCATCGCCATTAGCGTCAAACCATGCCCTTTCGACGCCTGCAAAGCTGGTGCGTCTAACTTCCACTCGTATGATTCCGTTTTCCAGCCTGAGCCACTGACAGCTGGTAAGCTCAGGGGAGCACGGAGTGCCGGTATCATCTAACCACGTGTAGGACACACCGCCGGAGGGAGCATCTGCCGGTGCCGCCGAATGCATGATGCGGTAGCTCCGAGGTGTCGGGGTTCCGTTTATGTCATCCCAGCGGGCGCGGAATTCGACGCCGACCCACCGTAGGCTCCCCAGCAGCCGATGCCAGCGTCCTCGCTCGATAAATTGAGCAGGGATGGTGCTTGTTACTCCGTCGGGACCGGTCTCTTCGAGATAGAACCCGTCAATATCAAACACGCTGCCTTTGGGGAGTGGTAGGCCGGTGCTGATGGCCCAGCTCGTGTCTCCTGTCAGTCCCTCGGGGAGTGCGTGGACGAGGAGTTCGACGCCATCTGCCGGGTAGGCGATCGGGCTGCTTTGAGTGTTGACCTTTTCGAATGCATGGAGCTCCGTTGCTAATATCGAATCCTCCAGCAGTAGATCGGCATTCAGAACGTAGTCGCCAAGCGGGAGGCTCCCGGTATCCAGCACGACCTCAAGCTTTCGTTGTGGAGCGAGGAGCATGCGTTGGTACTCGACCCCTTGGCTATTGAGTAACCTCAGGCGAATGCCCGTCGGCGACTCCCCATTTTCACCGGTAATTTCAGTGCCTGTGTTGGTCGCAAGGAAAGATACGAGGAAATGAGCAACGGGGTCGGTTTCGTTATATACAAAGCGATCACCGATGACTTCGGTGCGCCCACCATTCGCCGTACCATTGGTCTCCGCACGAACGAGAGGCAGTGCGTCCGTCAAACAAAAGACTCCGCAATGTGGCAATCCCCCGCAGTGATTGGACTCTTCGCACGGGACACACTCTCCGTTCGCATCGCAAAAGAGCTCGTCGAGGCATTGATCGTTCGCTGCGGTATAGATAAACGAATCGGTCGAGTCATCGCAGGTATCAGCGGTGCAATCCGAGCCATCTGAACCATCCGGTGGCGTTCCATTGACGCAGCCGGATGCAGCATCGCACGCCTCTTCTCCATTACAGAATAGTCCATCGTTGCAGAGCCCAGATTGTGGCGTATGGGTAACGACGTCAGATATCTCATCGCAAGCGTCTGCTGTGCACTCGATGGCATCTGAGAGGGTGGGGGCCGCACCATTGAGACAACCCGCGTTCTCATCACAGTACTCCTCACCATTACAGAAGAGCGTGTCGTCACATTCACCGGAATCGGGGAGATGCTCGACGATATCCGTGGTCTCGTTGCACTGATCGATAGTGCAGCCTACGCCATCATCTAGCGTCGGTGCTGTGCCAGTAAGACATCCATCATTCACATCACAGGTTTCTTCCCCATTACAGAAGAGTGTGTCGTCACAGAGTGATGAGTCTGGCGAGTGTTCGACGATGTCCGTGGCTTCATTGCACTGGTCGATAGTACAACCCACGCCATCATCTAGTGTCGGTGCTGTGCCATTGACGCAGCCCACGTTCACATCACAGGTTTCTTCCCCGTTGCAGAAGAGAGAGTCGTCACAGAGTGACGAGTCTGGTGCGTGTTCGACGGTGTCCGTGGTCTCGTTGCATTGGTCGATAGTGCAGCTGACGCCATCATCTAACGTCGGCGCTGTGCCATTCATGCACCCATTGAATACGTCGCAATACTCCTCTCCATTACAGAAGAGTCCATCATTACAAGCGCTATCGACGGGCTGGTGCGTCAGGATCCCAGTAGCCGGATCGCAGATTGAGAGGGTACATTCGAGGCCATCATCTTCCTGGCCTGTACAGTTGCCGGCTGAAGCCACCGCCCCAAAGTGTGCTTCCACTCGGTCTTGTGCGAGCGCTGTGCCGTAGATAGCGAGCTCATCGATGGTGCCAGCGAGCGGTCGGTCGCGGTCGAACTGGTTTGCGATCCCGAGGGCATTACTGGTGGTGACGACATCGCCCCCGCCGGTGGTCTCTCCTACGAGTGCGCCCTGCAGATAGAGGCGGGCGGTAGTGCCATCGTAGGTGGCGACGATATGTAGCGGGGTATTGAGCGGCCCCGCGGGTGCGGTGACACTGATGGGCCCGGCATCGGTGGTGCGTACTTCAAAGGTGAGCGAGGCATTGCCATCGGCGGTGCCGACCGAGAGGCCATACTGGGCTGCGGTGCCCGAGGTGGATGCCATCGAGCGCTCGATGATTCGGCCTTGGCCGGCCATCGGATCGAGGCGAACGAGTGCTTCCAGCGTGAGGCTTTGGGGATTGAGGAGCGCATCGTCTTGCACGACCACCCGAGTATCGGGCTGCCCATCGAAGCGCGCGGCGGTGTCGAGGGCGCCGAGGTGGGGCTGCTCGAGCCAGACGCCGGCCTCCGAGTAGGTGCCATCGAGGCCATTACCGGTGCTATCGAGGGCGGTTAGCGCATCACCCGTCTCCGCAAAGCGCCACCAGGCGAGTGGGGCGTCGGCGGTGATTTCGGTGACCAGATCGGTGACTGTGATGGTGAGCGGTACGGTGGCGGTCGCGGGG
>PKDL01000022.1 GCA_002863065.1 Pseudomonadota bacterium | reverse complement strand
AGCTGCTTGAGGGTGCGGTCCGCTTTTTCTTGTCTCGTCATCGCTGTACACCACTTTCATTTCGATGTGATTATCAATCATCACAGCACGCGTGGATGTCGTATAGCACGTAACATGCAGCGATTGGTTGTCCGCTTGACCCTGAAGCCTAGCACCGTAGAGTGGATCACATGGGACGCGCTGACGGACAACCTCCTTGTACTCTTTCCTCGCTCACGGCGGGAGAATCGGTCACTGCAACTGCAGTGGAATCGACTGATTCGTGGGTCCTGCTCGAAGTTCCTGGCGGATGGGCGCCGAAAGCAAATGATACAGCATCCCTTCCAGACGCGGTACGAGCGGCTTGGTCCCGAGTCTCTGCTATGGATCGTGCTCGCATGCAATTCATCAAACGCGGACCCCTAAAGTCATCAGAACGGCGGATATATGTTGGATCCAGTGGCGACAAGCCATGGTGGTACACCTGGACATTACCTTCCCTTGAGGCCTTGAGTAATGCGGATGTAAATGCCTGGCTATCTGGCCACGTTCCTCACACTGCAGAGACGGTAAACCAACCACTCTACTTGGTCTGCACCCACGGTAAACGTGATGCATGTTGCGCAAAATATGGAGTCGCCATGTATCGCACACTTAGCGCTTTAGCTCCCGACCGTGTGTGGCAAGCATCACATATCGGAGGGCATCGCTTTGCGGCGACACTACTAGCTTTTCCGACCGGTCACTGCTTCGGTCGCCTGAGTCCAGACCATGCACAGCAGTTATTCGAAGCCTACGAAGACCGACGGTTGGAGCCTTTAGAATCTCTACGGGGACGAACTTCCATGACACGTGCAGAACAAGCCGGCGCATACCATTTACGCGCCGCTCACGACTGGGTGGACCTTGATGACATCCGAAATGCACAGACCCTAAATGCGCAGACAGCCGACGGAGAACGGCGCCTGATGTTCGATACACCGAAGGGATGCATTGAAGTCCAGGCACGAGCCAAGACTGGAAATGCCATTTACGGCAGCTGTTTCAAGACCAAAATACAGTTGAGCGTCGATTGGGAATGTAAGCTTACTGAGCCCTAAACGATACAGGCTGGTCGCTGCGAGCGTGCCCGGCTGTCAAACCGTTTTATCACCTACGAGGAATAGTAAGGATTGCGTGATAGATGAGCGTCGGTTCAAATTGACCGGTTACCCATGTCGGGTCAGCTTCCTGCCCCAGGGGTGACGTGTAATTGAATACAACAAACCTTCCCCCGCCTAGTGTGATGAGCTCAGGAAAACAGGTGTCTCCTGCGGAGGGTAGGTCGAGAATGAACGACACCTTTAGTGTATCTTGTTCAACAGACCACAATGCACATCGCTTCGGTTTGTTGCTGTAATCCAGTTGATTGACTGCGTACTGTTGCTCAAATGGTAAATCCAATTGCTCTAAATCGTAGTGGCCCGACTCGGTCACATTTCGACGCCCGATGAGGAAGACTCGATCGTCATACTCAAATAATAGTGGCGAATCGTATTTCTTCTTATCAGCAACGCAATGCCAGTCTCCGAGAGACTCTGCATCCGCACGGCATATCTTCATGCCAAATCCGTCGGTATCACCCGCCTCATTGCGACTGACACCAACTAATGAGCCGTCACTAAGCACGACTGCATCGGTTTCTGAACTGCCACCTGAGAGCACCACAGGCTGATCATCGACCACCGGATTCCAGTTCACTCCATCCGACGATGTCAGCCAATGTACCTCGATCGGATCTCCATCACGTGCGTAAATATTCTCCCCGCCCGTGTACCCCAGAACTTGCAGGACACCATCGACTGGTCTGATACGCCAAGGAATGAAGGAAGCGTCAAAAACCGCTACTGGCGGTGTCCACTCACCGGGCGCCACATAGCGTCGTAGCCAGGTTCCTTTTGGCTCAAAAGCTAATGCATTCGTTCCCAACTCTGCATGATAAAAAAGCAACTCATCGTTCAACGCAACGAGTTGTGGTTCACGTACATCTGCACCCAGTGCAACCTCACCTTCAAACCGCCAAAACTCCAGATCCGGGCTGCTCACAACATACATGCGTACGCTTTCGTCTGCGAAGTGATAGGGACCAGTGCGCCAAGCCAACCAGAAGCGTTCACGCCAAAACGTAATATCAAGATTGTTATTTGCAATATCTACGTCAACGTCTGCGGGAAGACCATCCCCGGGGACCACAAATGTGGGATGACTTATTTGTGGCTCCGAAGTCATTGGGACAGAACAACCCGCCGGAAACGCAACGCATACCGTAGTCTTAGTCGACGACGGCTGCAGAACCTCGACATACGCATCAGGAGATAGAGAAGTGTTCTCTCGTTCCTTAATCCCATCAACTGAACTGCAACCCGTTATAAGCGTCAGGTAGAGGGTGAGGTAGCAAATCATAGAAATGTAATTGACCATGCCTTTCTCCATCCCGCGACGTACTTCTGCAAGCATCGACATGAGACATAGTGCTTTCCAGAAGCCGTACGATAACCGGTACAGGCTCACCGCCTTGTCGGCTGAAACTACCATCGGGCTAACTATCCATAAAAATGGACGCTAAATCGTAGCGTGTAATGGGCGACCTAGCGACGGCGAGATTGTGCAGAGTTGGCTCTACGGGAAAGTGAAAAAGCGCCGGTAGCACCAGAGTACTCAAACTGAAAGTTCATGAGGAAATTGCGACCTAATAGGCCGCGATAGGGCTCATGTGCTGCGGTGTTCGCCATACCGAGCACATCCATTGGCGTACGAACTGCGGTATCCCGACCTGTCATACGGTCTTTCATCATCAACACCAGGCTCATCCTAAACACTGGACAATCAGTTGCTACCTGATCGACCCCGATAATTTCCTGAAACCGAACGGGGAACAGCCCAAGCTGAACTAGCCGGTCTGTCTCAACCAGGGTAAATCGTGCCCCCGTGTCGACCATCATATCGAGCTTCGGAAAAACCGAGGGAGTCAGGGACTCACGGCCGATGTAATCGGCGGAGTGACCCAGCTGAACTGAAATAATCGGACCATCCAGTGTTAGTCGAGCCGGGTCGGCCCATTGGGACTCGTAGCGGAGGCTCAATTTAGCGCTCCCGGTGGTACTACTTTCGGAAAATCAGCAATATGCGTGTGCAGCACTCATCAATACGGCCGATTTACGTTCGACTCGATCAATAACGTGCGGTGAATACGGACCGAAGGTAGCTAATCCTGCGCGGTACGCCTCGTCTTGGCTTGCATGTGCTGACGCGATTTGACCATTCTTGAAAACAACCCAACTACCCTCATGGGACTCAAGCAGATTGGGCAGCGCCTCTCTGAATCGTCGTGTCTCGGCAAGTACAGCCGCAAATATTTCGCTCATAACCCCCTCCTGAGCCTGCACGCAACCGCGTGATGTATCGGCATTCACATACGTGCAGCAAGCGGGAGTATGGCACCACATGTTGCAAATGTGAAGAAGACAATATATGGCACCATAACATTTTACACATCAGGTATCTATATGAATTTGCCCACAAGGGCGATCCATCTTGCTTGAATCGACCACTCCGCCGTTGCCTTGCTATCGACAACCACGACAATCTCAAACTTCATGCCTGCAAATCCATTCGCTCGCATGAAGGATGTTGGCCGTATTATCTGTTAGCTGGTGTGCTCTTTGCCGAGGGTCGCGGTGTCGGTGCTCGATAAGTCAGAGGCAGGTGCCTCAAACGCTCGTAGAGTAGACTCCACTGCATGCACCGCTGGCGAGGCTAATGACGCCATCATGAGTGCTAGCCATGACCAAGGACGGTCCTTTAGTAGCTGTTTACGTTCTGCAGGAGCGGTTCCATCGGTACCCTTCACGAGTCGCAGGTGCCGCTTTTTGCCCATGATTCCCCTCGAACGCGTGTATCCGCGTAGTTTTGACTAGTAACGTAGCCCAGCCCGAGTCAAGGTCGAATGTAGGCGTTACCTTAAAATGACAACGGGCCATAGGCGCTTAGAGTTTACCGAATTCTGTCCACGAGTTTCAGGACTCAAATGCTTTTCTGTAGCCACGGCGCGTCGCTTTTCCCTTGCAGTCTCAGGCCCAGTGCAGCAACGTCGAAGCCTTCAGAGTGGATGAGCAAAAAAATGTTTATGCCCCATAATGCGTCAGCCGCGTATATCTCCAGTGCGCTCCTCATCCTGATGATTGGTTGTAAACCTTCGACATCCCCGCGCGCCACGCCACCGTCTACGCCCGAAAAGGTAATTGCTACAGCACCATCTACTGCAGAGATAAGCGCTTCGACATGCACCATCGAGACCGTACTAGAGCCAGGTATCCCTGGCAGTCCCGGGCACTTGATTGCCTCCACGATCAACCCGAACGGGGATAGTCAACTCGCAGTCCTTATGCGGAATATGCGAGATGACTTGCGAGCTACCAGAGAGCAGCTTCTGCAAGGCAAGCCGCCTGGTGGTTTACTGAAAGAGCACTCCCAAATGCGCTGCGTATGGCCCACGGACCCAAGCGTACGCAACACTAAGTATGATGAAATGGCGTCGACCTATCTGTATGCGGTAGATGATTTAGAGCGCGCTAAAACACCCAAGGACAGAAAAATGGCCTACGGCCGGGTCCTCAACGGGTGTGTCACATGTCATCAGAACACGTGCCCGGGTCCAATCGCTTCCATCGTGGCTTTGGAACTTCCAGAGTAGATACATATGTTGGCGAGTACTTGCCCACCTTCCCTGGCTATAATCTACAAGCGAGACCGAAAAAACGACTGAACCGTAGCGAGTAGTGCCTTTGCTCGATTGACTACCCTAATGAGCACAGCCCTAACACGACGGCGCGATTGATCTGGGGTACTTGCAGGTTCCGATGCTATCGGGAGGCCCCATTCCATTTGTGGGCTAGCCTTGGGACCAAGGGGCGGTGCATTCACCTCGGACAGCTCTGCCGCAAGGATTGCTCGGCTCACCTGCCTCGTGGCTGCATTCGTAAGCCCTTCAATCTTAGAATCAATAGACTGGCTCGCGGGCGGTAATGGCGTCCTGTCACCTTCTACGTCAGCGGATTCCACAGAGCCATCATCCACCCATGCGGGCAGGCTCACCAGAGTGGGCGCGTCCTCATCAGTAGTAGCTTCGTGAATGGCAAGAAGTCGTATAGTGGTATTACCCACACGGAAGGACTCTCCAGGATGCATATCGAAGGGGTCCTCGATGCGCTGACCATGGAAGATAGTACCATTGGTACTACCAATATCCTGAACTCGAATTTGTCCCTCAGTATGCTCAATTTTCGCGTGCTTGCCGGATACCTTCTTATCTTCGACGCGGATATGTGCAGCCGAACGTGACCGGCCTATGACTCGCATGGGCTCAGATATCTCCAGTAAGTCATCCGACCCATCGGGATACAGTATTTCGATAACGTAATACGGCGCCTGCATCCGTACCCTCCAGCCTCAGACGAATCTGACTCTCACAAGAATTCCAGGTCGTGGGCATCTCATGGAAACCAATGCATTTCAACATCGCCATCAAGAGCAAGGCGCAGTTCTCAGAAAGACTGACTGCATGTACCTTGTGGTCTTACCAGTGCCGTGCAAGGTTTGTTAACCACAGCACATCAGATAAAAGGCAAAATATATGCGCGTATATCAGTACCCTGGCTGCAGTACTTGCAAGAAAGCATTACGATGGCTGAAAGAACATGGCATCGACGTTAGCACGGTCCACATCGTGGATTCCCCCCCATCGCAGGAACTCCTAGCTTCACTTGTAGACCGGTCTGGGCTCCCCTTGAAGCGATTCTTCAATACCTCCGGCCAATCCTATCGGCTGGGTGGCTTTAAAGAACGCCTTCCAGGGATGTCACGTACTGAACAGCTCGCTGCGCTTGCTGCGGATGGAAAGCTTATTCGACGGCCAATTCTAGTCTCGGAACATGTGGTCCTCGTAGGATTCAAGGAAGAGACGTATGCTGAAGCACTGAAGCCATGAACACGTGCCATCCGTGAATGTACTGATCGTCGGAGCCGGTTCCGTTGGTCAGGTGTATGCACACCATTTATCCAAAGCCGGAGACACCGTCACATTCTATGTGCGCCCCAAATATCGACGACCCATAGAATCTGGACTGGTGCTCCACCACACAACCTACTTTGGAACCCATACAGAAGACCATCAATGCCGACATGCAATCACCACCCTAAAAGACGTCGCTGCTCAATCATGGGACGAAGTGTGGCTGACCGTCACGTCGACTTCGCTTCAAGGCGAATGGTTGCCCGCATTACTAAGAGCTGCAGATGCCATGGCGGTCGTCACCCTTCAGCCCGGCCTTCGTACGAGACGGCGATTAGCAAGGCTGATTCCGGAGTCACAGATCGTCACAGGGGCAATTGGTTTTCTTGCATGGCAAGCGCCTCTCCCAAGCGAAGACATTACTAACACCGGCATAAGGTATTGGTTCCCACCCTTGGTGCGCAGTCAGTTCAGTGGACCGAAGGACAAAGTACATTCAATTGTTCGACGACTCAGGCAAAGCGGATACCCCGCTGAGAAATCACGAGATGCTGCAAACTGGGCTGCAATACCGTCAGCGATCTTGATGCCTCATATCGCTGGGCTGGAGTTAGAAAACTGGTCCATAGAGCAGTTTCGAAAGAGCACCACGCTTCCCATATCCGTGCAAGCTTCCCGAGAAGCCATTGCAGTCGCTACGGCCTACTTTAATATTCGCAAACCCTTTTACGTTAGACTTCTGACTCCGATTACCGTGCGTCTCAGTCTATGGTTATTACCCCGACTAGCCCCGTTCAATATTGAGGGGTTTCTATGGCAGCACTTCACGAAGATTGGCGATCAAACACGCGACCTGATCTTGGAGTACATTCGAGAATCAGACTACCAATGCCAAAAACATGATGGATTAGGCACGCTCAATCAACGCCTCGCACCTAGGCTTCGGGAGCCGCAATAGATAAGTGGAAATGTGGTGGTCGGGTTTCCAGTAACACACGAAAACCGTGCTGCCGCGCAAGTTTTCTAAATAAAGATTTATGCTTACGGCTCAGATTGCGACTGCGAATATCCACTGCATCATGCATAAGATGCTTCGATATGTACTCGCCACGTGCCATTTGCTCCCGAATCACGCGCGCTCCCGCTGCGATAATTTGGTCTCTGGAGCCACCTTTTTTCCGCACTTCGTCAAACGCACGCTCGATTTCGCGGGCTGACTTTCCTTTGTATAGACGGGTCAACTTCACTCCTAGCCGCTGCTTGGTATGCATAGCTTTCGCTTGCGCTTCCGCCGACCGTGAGCCACTCGTAACGACCAATTTCTTACCCGTTTCGCGAAAGAAAGAAAAACCCAGTTTAGCCACTCGACGCTCGATAGCGAGAGTCAATGACACGTTTTCTTCCAGTCTATGGCAAAGTATGAGGCCGGCGAGGAACAGACGCTCCAGAGCGGCTTGGGCTAGTGCACGACGCTTCCCCCCGCGCTGAATACGTCTGCCCAAGTAGATTGCGATTGCATCAAAGACATCCGGTGCATGCGAACGAAAGCGGTCGGAGACTTCTTCGATCATTGAAGCGCCGGTGTGTACGACGTCCACGAAGGGCTTCGCGCCACGGGGCACGTTATGTACCCAAGCAATATCGAGCCGCAAACAAGGCTCGACACGTGTCTTCTCAGCACTCTCCGTAGTAGAGTTCGAGCAATCGGCTACGGCCGAGCGCAAAACACGCACTGGACTCGTGTTGCTTGCTGTTGCGAGTAGCGGGCAAGCCAAAAGCCCCAGAATGAGCCACCGATGAGCCAGGAACTGACGCTCCATGAGCGAGTGGTTACACTATTTCAGACCACTAAACCTAGTAATTTCTTCATAGTGTACAATATTTTCCACACCTGAATGCTGAGGTAAGAACGCCACAGGGCTTCAGCAACGCAATATATCCACACTAGGAGGATATCGAACACATAAGGACAGAAACTACATTTACGTGTGCTTCAAGTTGTTTTCCCTGACTACGAACGGGAGCAATAGACGCGATATCGCCCCATATGATGTCGTTATTTGGGATTGCTAAAAGTGCATTGAGTAAATGGATAGCCAGCATTAGCGCAACAACTATAGTTTCCCCAACAAACCCTACGCAGACGTAACAAAAAAAACATATCCTACATAAGCGTCGGTTATTGTCTTGACCTCATACTGTGATATCTAGACCGACCCGCCTGGAATACCGTTCCGAAACAAGTCGTTATTGTATCGCTTGCCAGTATACCCTGCCCTGGCATGCCAATTGCTGTCCATGCTCGCGAGTCGGGAACATATTTGCGACTTACCGTCAACAACTGACGCCGAATGCGTCCAAACCCATGGGATCGTGAGTAAGAGCATGTCATTCTACAAAGCAGAGTACATTTGGATCGATGGCACAGAGCCAACCTCTCTTCTGCGCTCGAAAACAAAAATTATCCCAATGAATGAAGACCCTGGGCTGTGGGGGTTTGATGGTTCAAGCACACAGCAGGCACCAGGAGACAAATCGGACTGCGTTTTACGCCCCGTTCGAGTCATTCCAGACCCTATCCGTGGTGAAAGCGACAAACTAGTGCTGTGCGAAGTGTTATACACCGACTTAACACCACATAAAACCAACACTCGAGCTGCCTGCGTTGCTGCTTTGGACAAATATGCCGCCCAAGAGCCTCTTTTCGGTATGGAGCAAGAGTACACCTTTTTCGAAGATCACAAGCCACTAGGCTGGCCTTCGCGTGGTTTTCCAGGACCTCAGGGGCCGTACTACTGTGGCGTTGGTGCAGAGTTTGTCTATGGTCGAGAGATTGTAGAAGAACATATGGAAGCTTGCTTAGAGGCAGGCCTTGCATACTGCGGACTGAACGCGGAGGTCATGCCAGCCCAGTGGGAATACCAAATCGGACCAGTGGATCCGGTCACTATGGGCGATGAGCTCTGGTTATCTCGATGGCTTCTCTACCGCATTGCGGAACAATATGGTGTTACGGTGTCTTTAGATCCTAAGCCTGTGATTGGGGACTGGAACGGTGCCGGATGCCACACCAACTTCTCCACGAAAGCAATGCGCGAATCATATGCGCCGATTGAGAATGCATGCGCTGCGCTGGGAGAAAAGGCAGCCCTTCATGTTGAGCACTACGGCTTCGGGATCGAGTCGCGGCTTACGGGCTTACACGAGACATGCTCTTACAAGGAATTCAAATACGGCGTATCTGACCGTGGTGCATCCGTACGAATTCCATGGCATGTAGCCAAAGAGGGCAAGGGATATGCTGAAGATCGTCGTCCAAACGCCAACTGTGACCCATACGTAGTTTGTGGCCTCATTACTGACACGGTCTGCTCAGCCAACTAAGCTCACTCGCTTTGCCATTCTAGACAGCTGCAGCTAGCTATCAGCTCAGCATCTGGTCTCCTATACCGTGGGTTTTGCGTACGCAGTAGTACGTACCCACGCGAGGATTTTAAAGCCGCTAGGATGGTGTGCACCCAATGCTTTCGACTTCATCAGTTGTCCCCTCGCTATTTCCGTCTGCCAACGCACATATCTGGAGCCAACACACTCTAAACCAACCGATGAAAGCGACACGTACCGCGTATGAGGCCTGTGCAGCACAGCGATCCTCGCTATTCCATCACGTGCGCACGCCGAACATTCGTAGATAGATGTACCCATCCCGTGGTAATTCCGACCAGCTCAAACGGGTTTCCTTGTCATAGTTACGATGACTTTATAGTTTTCTCTCCCAATCGTTCATGATAGCTGCGCATAATCAAAAGGAAGCAATTGTGAGTGGTCTATGCGTATTTATGGTCAGCAGAATTCTGCGCGGCTCTGGCGAAGCCGTGTCTTATCGACGATCGCAATATCAGTGGTGGCACTGAGTAGCTGCAACGATGCGGAAACCATAGATGTGGCACCGTCAACTACGGCACCTCAATTCGAAGTCCGTTACGATGGAACGAGCGGTAACCTCTGGGTCACAGTCCATCCCACCATACCGAATGGTGCGCAGCTCTTTACACGAGTCAGACAAGGTCCTGTTGGAGTGTTGGATTGCTCAACAATGCTCACGGATGCGGACATGGCTCGAGTAGATACACAGCCAATCGCAGGTATGGGGCGAGGGTCCGCATATAATGGGCCAAAGATAAATCCCGACACCATGTTCATCAGCGTAGAAGATCTGAGCTGGGTCGAAGGCGAGCCTACCAGCGAGCAAATCGAAGCGGCTTTCAATGCTCAACACACAATCGACCTGTGCTTAGTGAAAGGCTCGACCGTCATTCGCGCGGCAGAAATGGACGTAAAGCGCGCACTGGACCGGGGAGGCACAGGAAAATTCGACGACTATGGCGAGCCCGAACTCATTGAATCCGGAGTGGCGTACGCAAAGAAATGTCTCGAGGAATTAGGACCGATCCCATTCTTCCCGGAAATCGGGGACGGAGACTACGAGACCTACTCATGCCTGAACTCGACCCCGATCCCCATGACAGTCACCGATGACTCAGGCAACGTGACCTATCCTGAGACGAAGCAGACGCAATGCGATAAACCACAATTCATTTACAGCAGCTGCGAACCCAACGCGGTAACGGGCCAAACAAATGGACCACGTGTTGCCTCCCGTACCAATGAGCAAGGTACAACGTTCGTTATCCTGTGCCGAAAGGCCCTACCAGAAGAGGGCATGTACAACGACGTCGCAATGATCGGACACAACCCCTACACCGGTAAGACCTGCTACTACCAAAACGGCTTATATCGACTTACCGACGGAAATCATGTCCCTCACCCTGCTGATGAGGTGGACTCACCCGGCTCACCACAGGTCTCAGAGTCACTATGGAGCGGGATTCATGGAGGTCTAGGGTCCGGGATTCAATGTGCGGAATGTCATGATAGTGACCCCTTCATTCATACCCCATGGATCGACGGAGCCAAGGATGAAAGGGGTGAGACCGTCATACCAAAACTTGGCACTCATGACGGGTATGCCAACGGGTTCAATGACGCTCCTTACAGCATTGTAAACTTGGAGGGGCAAGGCTGGACCATGCCCAAACACCTGACCAGTCCGGAGGCCGCAGCATGCACAAAATGCCATCGGGTCGGTGATGGCCGTTGGGCGTCTTCTTGGCTTCGACGGCTAGAAGGTACAGACACGTTCTGGAGTAACCTCCTGACGCAGACAGGACTGCAGTTCGACCATGTATTTTGGATGCCACCGGATGCAGAAGGAATTGACGAAACCACTTGGGCTGACTCTCGCCACGGAAAGGCACTAGACTTTATCCAGAAGTGTGAAACGACCCCCACTGCCGAGGAATGCATCTGGGAAGAGCTTCCCACCGAACAGATCACAGACCTAGGAGAGCTGCCGGCAATCACACTCGAAGGAGCCGAACTCGCAGTTGAATCTCTGAAGATACTCGGCGCGCGAGTGACTGACCCTAACGACCCCCGATGTACAGGCGAGAATGGTTCATGTCAGTCCCGACGTTGTGCGGAATGCCACTCAGTCTCCAAGAATGCACTGAGGCATTGGAAAACACTATCAACTGAATCCAACAGCAAATGCGGATTGAACGTGGATCCGGTATCGCTAACGCAGGAACAAGCATTACAGACTGTTCACTGCTTGCGTGCAGTACCCGAAGACCCTAACTCCGTATTCGCTGCCGACAAAGTTGGTATCCAAGTCACTGGAGCTCGATACGGATACTTCCGCGAGCTATTTCAGAAAGCCTACGGGGAAAACGGATGGCTGCAGGAATACATACGCTTCAAGCAACGGGTGAACATGCCCAAAGGCACGTATACCCCCATTAGCCAGTACGAATATGCAGTGCTCCTGAAATGGTTCTCGGAAGATCTACCGAATCTCGAAGAAACGATCGAGGACCCACCGCCACCGGCTACGTGCGAGAATTTCCTCGATACTGCAGCACTCGAATCACATATCGACACCATGACATTTGAAGGATGGGGAGCTGCAAATAAAGAAAACGGCATGTTCATGCATGGATGCACCAACAATGATGCCGCAAATTGCTTCGCAGATAAGGGTGATCGGATCGACTATGCGCCCAAGGATGCGGTCGGACAGCTGAAGCAGGTACTAGAGCTTGAGTTCAAAACCAGCTTCTGGACGCGGTCCTCGGCCGATGGTCGCTTTGTGGGTAACGGTGGAGGTAAGACCGGCGGAGCCACTATCACCGACTTACAGCGCGGCGTAGATATCAAAATCAAAGCGAGCTACGACCCGGGATTCTTCCCCGACAACTCAGGTTTTATCTTCCAAGGCGGTGGTACTGGTATTTGCAATCAGTCGTTACTCGAAACGTTAGACGAGATCACCTTCAAGGAAGAGGGCTGCATACGGGGAACAGACATCAACCTATACCAGCATGTGGCTCGTGGACTCGACGGCGATTATTTTGTCATCAACAGCCAGTTTACTAGCGACTCTGGGCGCGACGCTACCGCCGATCCGCGGGCAAACTTCAATGCCGATAGTACCATGAAGTTCTCACCCATGATTTTCAACGGACAAGTCTACGAGCAACTTCCTGCAGTTATTGTCGACTCACCCTACGAAGGAGATTCGGTGTTATCTCCATCAGGAGAGCTCGTGATAAGCCGGATCGCAGGCCCGGAAGGTAAGTCCCTCGGGTACTCCATCAGGCGAGTTGAAACCGAAAAGAGTAACCAGAACTACAATATCAATATCGACCACCAAGTGGCGCGATTCTGCTTCTCGGGAGCAAAAGCCAACATTTCATTCGATGAGCGTTTTTTCGTAACGCATCAATATCTGGACGATGGCACCGCCAACGTCATCCTGGGCGATTTCGCCAATGGACAGACCTACCAGGTGACGGAAATGCCGACCGGAGCCAAGGCCTTGTTCCCACACTTCCGGTCGGATGGCTGGTTCTATTTTCTCGTCCGCGATGGAGAGAAGGAGTTCATCATTGCTAGCGACTTGGCTATTCAGCTGCTGAAGTAATCGGGCGTGAAGGGACACTTATCTCATCGATTCGGCCTCGTACTTATTGCGAGCCTACTCGCCTCCTGCGGAGGCGCTGAAGAGATCGATCCAACGGCAGTGGGGCAGGTATTCCCCTCGGCTGGAAAAGGAAAGTTTGATGTCTTTGGGCGAGAGCTCGCGGGCATAGCAGCGCCTTATCCCGCCGACGGTGACCTTCGCGGTCGTAAAGAAGAGCTCGCCTCGAATATGCAAGTCCGCAGACAAGTAGGATGGGACATCATCGAGCGTACGATTGAGCCCGTCCCGCTCCTTGGACTATTGGATGGTGATGCCTCAGAAGAAGTGTCCCTACCGGACGGCTCGGTGCCGACGGTGCCGAGATTTCAAACCTGGTATGGGGTAAATGACATTCGGCGAATGTTTCGCCATGCATTCGAACAACTAACGCCGCTAGAACGTCTGCAGCGCACGTCTTTCGACGCGGATATCATGGACGCCGCTGAAGAATACAATGCCACCTATTTAGACCGGTCGGAACGGTGGCCTTTGGCGCGGTTTCTGAAACATGTCAGATCACTGGGCATTTGCGAGGATGCCCTCTCCGATGACGCGTGCGGAAAGCTCATTCAATCAAAATTTAGCGGTGCGACGGGAGGTAACTCACGTATTGCATACAGTCCGTCAGCCGCGCGGCACATCGTTCAAAACTATGCGCCGCTAGTGGGATGCCTTCAGACCGCCAACGGGCTCACCATGGACGCTGTTCCCACCGCACCGGAAAGGAACTTTAGCCACTGCTTCACAGATGAATTTCCCACCGACTCCGTACTACTGAAGGTGCATTGGGTTCGAGCCGATTTCGGTCGTTCGATGTCCACCTACGACACTGACGCGGATGCACTCGAAAAAAGGCTAGCTGCGGATAAAAGTGCCGACTGGTCCAATGGCGACCGACAGAGCCAACCCAGTGAGGATGAGGTATTCACCATCCGACTGAAAAATGGAGACATCTACCGGTTGGCGGCGCTGCATGTCATGACAAAGGAGTTGCGTCATTGGACGTGGGTCACTCTTTGGTGGTCGGATTCTCCCGACACTGATTTCGGCGCGGATAGGCCGATAAGTCTCACCGAGAAAAACCCTATCTGGGCGAATTACAAAATGAATATTGTGGTCGACTACTTAGAGCAAGATCCCGAACCATCAGCTGGATTTAGTGACTTCCCAACCCTTGCAGCCGCTATCTCGGCGGTGAATGTGACAACAAATAACATCACTCCAACCTGGGCAAGCAATCCGTATATCGAGCACGGGCAAGGGAATGCGCGCACCAATTGCATTGGATGCCATCAGCACGGAGGAAGCCAGATCGGACCGGACCTCAACGGAGATGGGGAACCAGACGCCTTTGACCTTGAGCGTGTCATCACCGATGAGAGCCTATTTCCTTTCAACGGTCGAACAGAACTGCGCAGCGTATTCCCCGCAGACTACCTCTGGTCCACGCAACGGATAGATAGCCTGAGCCAGCTACTTCGAGCTGAAGTAGAACGAGCGGAGATCCTCGACCAGGACAACCTAGATGTACGGGCAGCAAAAGTCCTCTCGCTCATCCCCGAGCTTGATGCTGGCGAGACTACCTTCTCGCTAAACTGCACTGCTTGCCACGCACAGGATGGGAGCGGCACACCAGCGGGGCCAAATCTACACGAGAGAATACCGTCCATAACGGATACTCAAATCGTTGCTACGCTCCTTTCCGGTCGTTCTCCAATGCCATCATGGAGTCAGCTGACAGACCAGGACCTCGCTAATCTACGGTATTATTTGCGACGGACATTCGGCGACAACCGCAGTAGGCCATAGGTAACTGAGCATCAGTCCTTGGACCCGAGTTCTGCTGCTCCAATGTGTACGGCAGGCTGCTAACGGCAGAAATTCCAGGATGTGAGACGTAGGAATGTGATCCGACACGAGCCCACGTGTATTATCTCCGTGATGAAGACCTCTTTGAGCCGCTTCGTATTCACCTGCTGGATTCCATTATGGCTATCCTGCGCTGATAATGGTGTACCACCCACCCTGTTTCCTGTTGCACCGGTAACAGCGGAAGTAAATCAAACGCTTACCATCGACTTCCAAGTATCAAATCCATCGGGTTCAGGGTTGATATGGTCATATGACGGGCCCAACCTCCCAGGTCTCGACCAGACCGCAGTGCTTATTGGGACTGCTACCACCGCACAATTCCGATGGACTCCACTCGCCTCGCACGTGGGCACTCACCAATTCGATTTTCGAGTGAATTCTGCCAGCGGGAGTAGTCAGCAGAGCGTCTTGATCAATGTACGCCCCGGTGCAGGGACCGCACCAATCTTCATACAGCCCAATAATGGGGGCACGTATAATGTGGATATCGCGCCATGCGTGACCTTCGACGTCGAAGTGAAAGATGACGACAGCCCATCGGTATCGATACGTGCTTCACAGCCACTCCCAAATGGAGCAACACTGACGCCGCAAAGTAATCAGCGCGCCCGATTCCAGTGGTGTCCAACCGTGGCCCAAATAAATCAATCACTCACCTGGACGCTTAGCTTCGAAGCCGACGATGGCGAACATCCACCAACCCGCCACGATTATCTCGTAGTCTTCCGACGCACAGTACAAGATGGCTGCACCGGTAGCCCTCCAAACATTGATATTTTGGAGCCCTCACAAGATGCAATCGTCACCTCGAGCGGTGGTTTTGACGTGGTCGTTCGTATAACCGACGATAACGAAGTCAGAGATGCACCCGTGCTGTACTACACCTATAACGAACCAGGCAGTTCAAGTGATGACTTCAGCCAATTCGAAGCCATATCATTTGAGTCGGATAACGAGGTCTGGCGTGCGGAAGTGCCCCCGAGCGCTGCCAACCTAGAAGCATTCGATGTGTGGTTTGTTGTCTCTGCTACCGACAATGACGATACAACGGGCACTGCGTGCGATAAACGTACAGACTCTTCCCTCCGCCACTTTCTGGCCCAAATTGACAGCGCGCCCGCACCAAACTGTGAACTGTGCGCAAACAGTACATCGTGCCAGTCCGGAGTCTGCTCCATTGCGGGACTTTGCATCCCAGCGTGTACGGATAGCTGTAATTGCATCGAAGTCACAACCATTGACGGCGGCACCCTTCCCGCCTGCGGTGGCTCTAATGCCTGTGAGGACCCCGCTGATACCCCTCTGCAGTGTCAACCGGACCCATGGGGTAATTCGGTGCAAAGTGAAGCCCTATCTCTGCTAGGTGGTAATCTTTCTGGCTC
>PKDL01000384.1 GCA_002863065.1 Pseudomonadota bacterium | reverse complement strand
TCGACGATATCATCGATGTGTTGTACGACGAGGCGGCCGAGGACCTATTGAAACTAGCCGGTGCGGGCCAGGAGCTGGGGCCTCAAGCAGGGGTCACCGACCACCTGAAGATGCGTTATCCCTGGCTCATTGCCACCTGCTTTGGTGGAATGATGGCCGCGGTAATTCTCGACCCTTTTATGGAGACGCTGGGTACTTTCCTTGGTTTGTTTGTACCGGTGGTGATTGGCATGGCGGGTAATGTCGGCATTCAAAGCTCCACTGTGGTTGTGCGAGGTTTGGCCACCGGCCATGTCGATCCGAATCAAGCTACTGACGTGATCAAACGAGAAATCTTTGTTGGTTTCTTATTGGGGCTTGGTTACGGCGTTGTAGTGGGTCTAGCTGCCGCTTTATATGGACACCTTTCTGGCGAAGGCTCGGACCTCGCTGCGATCGCGTACTTTGGACTCTCAGTTGGGCTTGCCCTCGCCATGGCGATGCTGCTGGCCTCGACGCTGGGTACCGCAATTCCCGTGGTTTTATCTCGTCTGGGTGTGGACCCGGCGGTCGCGACTGGCCCATTTGTGACGACGGCACTCGATGTGCTTGGGCTTCTTGCCTACTTTGGAATTGCGCTTGGTCTAGCGCAACTTTTCGGACAGGCGTGAGCGAAAAGGATGGCACCGTTACGTCCATCGTGATTCGGCTTGTGGACCAGGGTGAGCGTAATCGTATCGTCACACTTCTAACGGCCGAGGCTGGTCGAGTCTCTGCTATCGCCCGAGGCGCAAGGGGTAAAAGTCGTCGATTTGGAGGGCATCTCGACCTTTTTCATCAGGGTGAAGCGGTAATCACACGTCGTCACCGTAGTGGATTGGGTACTTTGCAACGTTTTGATGTTCGTGAGCCTTATGAAGGTATCCGTCAGGACATTGTGAAGTTTGCAGTGGCAAGCTTTCTCGTAGAGCTCGTGTCTCTTACCACCGTCGAAGAGGCAGCTGATGCCTCACAATATCAGTCCGTTAGTGAGATGTTGACTCAGCTGGCGCAGATGGAACAAGCGGATCCTCGTAACGTGTTATTGGGTTTTCAGCTACGTTGGTTTTACTTACTGGGTATGCTGCCGGAGCTCACACCTGCTGGTCTGGCGAGTGCGCAGATGCGACCTATTTCACCAGAGGCATTGGAGGCTGCACATCGGCTATTATTAGGTGTCCCGGAAACCATGTCGTTGCAACCAAGCTGGCTCAAGGATATCGGCTTGCTGACGCGAACTCTTCGCTTTCGGGTGCTATCGCGACCATTGGCGAGCGAGCCATTTTTACGCCAGGTATTACGCGACCTACTGCCGAGTATTGATTGATGCCCACATATCGTCGTCGGATGTGAACCGAAAATACGTACCATCGAGCGCATTTGACCGGTTATTTTCAATCCGTCGTACGTGTTGGAAGCTTTCCCAGTCCATCGCTCTGATGCCATGCCCGGATAACCACTCCCGAACATTCACCATTGGCTCAGACTGGTTTTTTAAATCGCCCAGATAGTCCAGTACCTGTTGCGCAGCAGCTTCGGCATCACGCTGAGCGACACCAATGAGGCCATTACTCGCATGTCGTGCCCAGCCGGCGACAAACCACCCATTCCAGCGGGTTGCAAGTTCATACACCGAATTGGGTTTTCGCCGGTATTCCGACCAATCATCGACGGGAATGCCAAGGTCTGGGTCCACTACATCACCGACTGCAAATACTAAGGTATCGCATTCGAGGATCCCGCCTTCGCGAAGTGGGCGGCAGGTGACGCCGTGATTCTCTAATTGGAGCGCATTATCCATTACGCTCAGTCCCACAATTTGCTGGCTTGCTCCAATCGCAGAGCTGCCTTCGGTCGCGAACCGGAATCTAATGCGGCTTTGACTACCTGGAATCGTCCGGTTTCCCAAATTGCGAACGATGTCCGTGAAAGCGTTATGGCTGTCGGTACCAATATTCTCAAGCTGCAGGCTCATACGTTCGAGTTCTTCGCGGAGCGCTGCCCGGTCGATATGACCACCAATGCATTGTAATTCTTGATCAGAATACGCTCGCTGAAAGGGGCCGCGGCGCACGAGGAAAGTGATATCTGGTATGCCCTGTCGTACTGCCCAATGTGCAATATCAACTGCGACGTTCCCTGCACCTATGATAACGAGTCGACAACCAAATTGAATGGGTTCCTCGGACCATGGAGGAAGACCGTTGTAATTATACACGATTTCCTTTGCATCATAGACGCCCCTTAATGCGAAGGAGTTATCAAGATGCGGGTTTTTTATGCCCTGTGCTCCCACGGCCACCATAACAGCATCAAAACCCATACTGGCGAGATCTCTTGGGGTAACGTCTCCTTGCTGATGGACCATGACACCACCAAAGTACTCCACGTTTGGGTCATTCAAGATGCTGTCAAACTGCTTACGAAGCCCCGATTTCATCTGATGCTTCGTGTAGAAGATACCGTATTCTGCGAGGCCGCCGGGTCGTAGATCGCGGTTGAAAAGAGTTACCCGACAACCTGAACGTGTTAGCGCCTGAGTGGCGTATAGTCCCGTAGGCCCAGCGCCAATAATGGCAACGTGCCGCACTCGTTAGACCTCATCTCTGTTGAAAAACAGTAGGTCTAATATTGCCGTATAAGGGGTGTCCGGATCATCAACAGTGTAGCTAGGGTCGTCGGTGGTGATACCCAATCGGTTGATTTCTGCGGATGACTCCAAGATACGTTCATAAGGTTCCGGGTGCGACGACAGGAAGCTGAACATGGAAGCTTCTGTTATCGCATCCAGCCAGGTGAAAAAGTCGACTATACCCCAGGGATTGTAAGCCGCTCTGGTTACGAATTCGATTCCGAGACGATCTGCTTGCAATTCCTGGTCTTGGGAATGTGCTGTGCTTAGATACGTTCCAACTACAAACTCGACGACCTCCGCCGTGGCCTCCGAATCACCAAGTAGTAGCTCGCTAAACAATGATAATGCGAGCGAGCTCTCCATTGCTTTTGCACCATGGTATGCGGAAATATGACCAACTTCGTGTGCGAGAATGCTGGCCAGTTCAGCTTTGCTTGAGATGTTCTGCATCAGGCCAGTGGTGACATAGACATAACCACCGGGAGCAGCAAATGCATTCACAAGTTCTGTATCGAGAATATAGAAAAAGTGGGTGAGCTCGGGCCGGAGGCTTGCTTGGACCACTTCCTGGCCAAGTGTCTCGACGTATGCGTAGACCTCTTCGTTCCCGTCACGTGGCAATAGATCGTACTCGGTCACGAGTTCCCTATGAACTTCCTGGCCGGTTTCGATTTCTTGGCTCTCCGAAATGAAAAGCGGAGGTGATGTGTCATTGGCTCCGCATGCGGCGATGAGTACCGAGCAAATGGTAGCAAAGTGTAGCGTATGCAGCTTCATGGTTACCTCAGACCTGAATCACTCACGGCGACTGGCTTCACCGCTACATTCTTATTTGTAACGGCCGTATTCGTGATCAGTGCTTGTATGGGCGTTATGGTACTCCCACCGGTCTCGGTATTACAACGTAGAAAACGGTCAATCGGAGGTGACGACACGTGGACAATTCAGTCGTACTCACTACTGTTCTCCTTCGTACTCTGGGTGAGCCTATCGCAGCATACCTGGCAGAACATGGGATACGAGCGTTCGTGCGCTCGGATGATTGTGGCGGACTCGACCCAGCGCTCGCGTTTTCCCGGGGGGTTGAAGTTCGGGTCGCCTCGGAAGACCTCGTACGTGCGAACCGACTCCTGAAGCAGATGCAGGATGCTGTCGAACTCGACGATGACGAATTGTACGAGTAGTTCACCTTCTCATTTTTTGTTAGCGCAGGCGCTTGTTACGGGGTCCCCCCGATGCAAATACCGCTGGTGCATACGTCGTTGCTGGTGTTGGAGTTTTGGTCGTCGCACGCCGTGCCGTCAGGAAGGGGGGTGTCGACGAACGTATCCGTGGTCTCGTCGCATGTAGGTTCTAAACAGTCATCGGGTGCTGCGTCGATTTTCTCTGGGGGTATTCCAGTCTGACAACCCGTAGCTGCGCTGCATGTTTCTGGCCCGTTACAGAATTTACCATCATCGCAAAGCGTATCATCGGCCGTGCCTAGACACGCACCAAGTCCGTCACAGGCGTCAGCATTTGTACAGGCGAAGCCGTCATCACATGGCGTCCCAGTGGATGCCTCTACCAGCGTTACTGCGTCTAAGGTTTCATCACAGAATTCGACAAGACAGGCGTTTTCGTTTTCGTCTGGATAGGCCGGCGGGGTTCCAGAGATGCAATCTGCACTGGCATCGCATGATTCTTGTCCATTACAGAAGAGACCATCGCTGCATAATTCGTCATCTGGTGTTCCTGAACATATGGATTCGCTGTTGCATGCGTCATTGGTAGTGCACGAAATCCCATCATTGCAGGCGGTGCCGGAGGGACTGGGGGCGTCTATAAATGACTTAGTTGTCTCATCACAGCTCGGAGTAAGACAATCGCCCGGAGTGGCATCTATTGGAGGGGTAGGCGTCGTACCCGCCTGGCAGCCGACTGACGCATCGCATGTCTCCGTGCCATTACAGAAACTGTCATCGTCGCACAGGGAATCGTTTGGGGTGCCTATACACAGGGAGTTCTCGCTGCAGAGGTCTGCTTCAGTACACGCGGTCCCATCGTCACACGGCGTACCGATCGGTGCAGGAGCGTCATAATCAAACCCCCCTGTCTGCTCGTTGCACAGTCCGAATGCTATGCAGTCGGTGACATCTGTATCTACTGGAGGGCTTGGTGGTGCCCCACTTAAACACCCCTCGGTTGGATCACAGGTTTCACCGCCATTACAGAAGACTCCATCATCACACGCCGAGCTATCTGGAATGCCAATACAAGATTGGTCATTTTGGCATTGGTCATCAGTAGTACAAGCAACCCCATCATCACACGCGGTCCCATTGGCGAGCGGTACATCGTCGAATGCATCTGTCTCCTCGTTGCACTGTGTTGGCGCGAAACAATCATCGTCAGATGTATCTTCGGGAGGCGTGGGCGGCCCGTTGGCAGGCTGACAGCCTAACCCATTCACACATAACTCCTGCCCATTGCAGAAGAGATCGTCAGAGCAGAAAGCATTGTCTGGCTCTCCCACGCACGTACCCGTTGCAGTGCAAGCATCATTTACGGTGCAATCTACACTGTCATCACAGGCCAGTCCGACTTCAGCGGGGACCATGGCGAAGCTATCGGTGGCCTCTTCGCATGGGCCAGGAACCAAGCAGTCGCCAGGAGCGCTATCAGTGCCGACAGGCACAAGCCCAGCGATACAACCTATCGTTGTGCTGCAACTCTCGAGCCCATTGCAAAATAAACCATCGTCGCACAGTGAGTCGTTCGGAGTCCCTTGGCATGCTCCGCTATCTATGCAGATATCATCGCCCGTGCAGGCGATACCATCAGAACAGCTATCTCCAACCGATAGCGTGACGAATGGAAAGTCATCTGTGTCCTCGTTACATGGCCCAAGGATAGTGCAGTCTGTTGGATTTGGATCAAAACCAGTCGGAGCCGCACCTGACAGACATCCGAAGGAACTGGCTCCTGGAAAGCCGGGTTGGCATTGCTCGGCCCCATTACAGAACAATCCATCATCACATTCTGCATCTGTGTTGCACTGCGGTATATCGAGTCCGGCGGGGCCACCGTCTGTTGTGGGTTCTAACAACGTATCGCTTCGCGTAATTCCATCACCGCTGCTATTGGCGTCATCGCTCGTATCGCTGGCGAGGCCAGCATCGATGATAGACCGATCGTCGTCATTATCGGAACTGCAGGCGGTAAGACTTAGTCCGACCGTCACGGTCAGAACTACGACGTGGTTTGTGTAAGCAGACAATGGCCCTCCAACGACGGCTAATGTTTGTGTCGTACGGCGGAGAGCCTACCCGAACCGTAAGGACATTGACATTGCCTGTAACTCTTTGGAGGAAGACGTACTGACCAATGAGCGTATGAGCGAAGGCCAGACGCACTGGCATACTCGTAATGCTGCGAATGAACGCAGCGATCGCTTGTATTGTTTGCACTGAGCATACGTGGTGCGGAGCCAACTACCAGCGCGTACCAAGGCGTCGCCGGAGTCGGTCGATTAGGGTGTCTGGTAATGTCATCGGGCCCGTCGTAAGTTGATCGGAGTCGTTGGCCCCGATACGTTTCAGTACGTCAGTAATACGTTTGTCATCTAGCAGATGAAACGCCGCGGATACGTGCGAAGGGCCGCGGTGCTCGATGAGCAACACCGGTGCTCCATAGTCGTGAAACAAGGCGCTAACGTACGGTGCACCGTTCCATGACTGTAAGCTGCGGTAGGTGGCATTCTGCCCCTGTATCGACACTGTACTATAAGGGACCGATTGCGCGAGTTCTGTGGTGAGGGCATTCAGTACGTGTTCCTGCCAACCTGTAATCTCGATATGAAATTTTAGGCCAAGTCGTCTTGCTGCCACCGAACGACGTTCTTCAGACTGTGGGAAGCCGACAATCACCTGCACGTATTAGTCTCCTGTAACTCCCCAGCACGGACATCAAAAGCGGTTACTTTGCCGGTAGGGACAGTTTCATTGGGCCATTAATTTGTCTACACGACATCTTTTTATCCGGTCCGAGCTGGAAACATGCACGTCCCGGCGGGAGCAGTTCATTGGCAAAATCTTCGCCAATAACTCGGCCTTGATATCGAATGATACCGTATGGTCGCGCAGTAATTTGGACTTGATAGCGGATTGTATCTTTATTCTTCGTTGGCTCAGTCCGCACTGATGAACGCCTTTTGGCTCGACTGTCATGGCGTCTCTTTTTCGCATCCCATTGCGAATCTGCCAGTACTATTTGCTCGGTCAGAGTCTTGCGATGGCGTCGGCTTGCTTCAGTTGCGAATCTGCTTTGGATGGTCCACGGTAAGCGGCTAACCGGCGTTTCAGTACTGTGGGGCCTCGCATACACTATTTTCCGAGCAATATTTGCGCCTGTTGCAGCGTCGGACCTAGTTTTTGTGGCCGTACGTGCCGTGCTTTGGACGGATTCTCCTGGTGGTCTGATTCGGTCGTCTGTCGGGCTAGCGTTTCGGGAGGTCCACCATCCGACCATGATAAAAATCAGCAAACCCAATACCAGTGCGGTCATCGCTGGAACGCTGGACTTCAGGTGTTCTTGCGCCTTAACTTTGAAGTCTGCTTCGGTGCTTTTAGATCCGTTTGGAGCTGCTTCGATGTTTAAAACTGCCGGTTCTTGCGATAGAGACAGTGTACGTCGCTCGGACGTGTTGACCGGTGTTACGAGAATCGGAGCAGTTGCCGATGATACCAAGCTGCGCTCGGTCGTCGTGTCCCCATATTCTACGGTGCTGCTGGCTTCGGTCACCAAAGGACTCAAAGTGTGACCTAAACTGGGTACGGCTGTATCGCTGTGACCGGATACGGCTATCTCCGGACCTTCATCGCGCGCATGCGGAGCAGAGTAGAATTCATTTCCCTCTATCGTGAGGGCCAGTTTGACATCATCGAGCAAGGGAAGGCTGGCCGTCAGAATATGTTCCTTGAATTCCCTCACCGAAGAAAATCTCTTATCTGGATCTTTAGCGAGTGATTTCGTGACAACCCTATTCAATTCGTCTGGGACGATTCTACCGTCGTGCAGTCGTAATAATTTTGGTACTGGAGCGCGGACATGCATACGCAAAACCTCGCTGGCTCTCTCATGAACAAAAGGTCTTCGTCCAGCAAGTAATTCGTAGGCAATCACCCCAAGCGCATATACGTCTACGCGGTGATCGACATGTTGAAACTGAATGTATTCAGGCGCGATGTAGCCGGGCGTACCAACAATCATCCCCACGCTTGTTAGTTCATCACCCTGCGCTTCCTCTTGCATGACGCGGACGATTCCGAAATCGATAAGTTTTACGAAATCACTATCCTCTCCGCGGCGTACTAACATCACATTGGCAGGCTTCAAGTCTCGGTGGATTACACCATGCATATGTGCTTCCGATAATGCATCACTGAGCTGGGTTAGGATGTGGATTACTCGGTGCAGTGGAAGTTGTCTCTGGTCCTGAAGAATGGACGCCAGATCGCGGCCCTTGAGTAATTCGAGTACGAGATAAACGATGCCTGTTGCCGTATCAGTACCGAAGTCGTGATAGGTGACGAGGTTTGGGTGTTGAAGATGGCACACAGCCTTTGCTTCGCGGAGGAATCGCTCTTGAGCTCGTACGTCTTCCTGCCCTGTCGATGAGAGAACCTTGATGGCAACGTCTCGACCGAATTTCAGGTGCTCCGCAATAAATATGGAGCCCATACCGCCGGCTCCGATCGGTCGGCGGATTCGGTATCGTCCATCGAGGGTGGTCCCTGGTGTAAATACGCCGGTACCGCTCTGATTTTCGGGTGTGTCCATCGTAGACTAGTAAAACTAACTCCTCGGCGACGATTCTAGCGTTGGTGCGACACTTATGCACCTCCCGCACGTCGCGACAAGGTATTAGGCGCGAAGATAGAGCCTCCAGCCTTCTGGCATTCCATATTGCCAATGCGGTCCATCGACTGGTCGCGGTAGCTTAGCTGGTCGTTTTGGAACGGCCGTCAGACGCATATGTGCCTCTTGTGGTGTTCTATTACCTTTTCTCTGGTTACATTTTCGGCAAGCGATAACCACATTTTCCCAGCTGGTTTTACCACCTCGCGACCGGGGCTGGACGTGGTCAAATGTGGCCTCGGATAGTCGCAGATCGATACTGCAGTATTGGCATCTCCCCTTATCCCGGGCATGGACCGATTGCTTGGAAAATTTCACGCGCATTTGTCGATACGGACGCCGTCCCCGAACATATCGGACGATAGATGGCATGTCATATGCGAAGGATGGTGAGCGAACTTGTCGGTCGCCGTAGGCCTCTATTACTTCTACTCGCCCAGACATCCAGAGTGTCATTGCGCGTTGCCATGGTACTTGCTCGACTGGTTCAAACGATTGACTCAAAAGTAGCGTGTCCACTTCATTGAACTCCGGTTTCTGGGGTTGTCGAGGTCGATCTGTGTTGTCCGATGTATTGCTTTTTAGTGCGTGCGTTCGATGCCAGACGCGCCATGGCTGGGGTTAGATACTTGGTATTAGCGCAGCGAACGAGCCGTAGGTTGTGGACGGACATAGGATAGGTCCCGCGGCGACTTCGTGGCGGGTTGATTCCATTATTCTGTATTTGGTTCCTCAGGGCACCAATGTTGCGAGCGACTCCGGCGGTTCCGGGTTGCCTGCATGCGGTGTGCGGCCCTGAGTTCTTTCGGTACAGGCTTCGCGCTTGCTGGAGTCTGGATGGATAGGTCTTGCGGGGGGGGGCTTCCTCTGCAATGACGTGTGACCGACCGAACGTCCCAAGCCGATGCAATCGTTTTCGTATTCCCAACGATAAAGTGTCCACGCCAAAGCAGGTTGCGGCTCACGCTATCGCTGTCAAGTAAACCGCTACTATGAGTTGATCTTCACACAGTGGTTACGCGGAGGTCCCGGACTCATTTTTCGAGGTCGCGGTGGCATCTTCGGTGGTGATCACTCTTTCCATCGGAGGGAAGGGGCGGCGAATTACCCACCAAAACCACAGCGTGAGGATACTCAATACACTGCCTTGGGTTATCGGCCACGCTACTGAACGAACGGTGTCCGCGGTACCACTGGACGTCGGGATAGTGTCTTCCCACGTATCCCGGTGGCTCGCATCTCGTTGAAGTGACTGAAGCTGATGTCGTAAGAGACGGGTAATAAGTTCGGGCCTGCTCTGAATCCCATTCTGTAACTGAGGCCCGATCACTTGGTCGTATCGCTGTATGGCGGCAATGGCTCTATCGACCATGCGGTGGAGGAGCGCATCGAGCGCCGTTTGTGCTTGCGTACTTTCTTTGCACACGAGTGCGTCGTAGTCAGCCATTCGGATCTTTGAAGGATGCTTAACTCGAAAACCATCCGAAAATAGACGTCCACAAGCGAGTTTTCTTACGGTCGTCGTGAGTTCCGGTAGGTCGGCAGCGGCTTGCCTCGCGACTTCAGACGCGAGCGCGGACGTGAAAGTCCCAGACTCGGGTACCTTTGAGAAGGCGGTGTGGACGTTATTCAGTGTCCGTGCCTCATCGCTACCTAATTCGGTCGGGGTGCGGCCGTAGAGCACTAGAAGCCTGCGTTCCACGAAAAGTCGCATGTTTTCCGATATTCTCGACGCAGTACTGCGTTTTGACTCAAGGGGAGCAAGGTAGCCTCCCGATGTCAAAAATGCCCGCCATGCATAGAGAAACTGAGTGCGCTGCAGCACTTCAGAGTCGAGTATTTGTGCGGTCGACATCGGATTTGCTGCACGCACAATGTGCCACAACGCATAGCCAGCGAATGAAATGGCAAGACAAGGTGCCGCGGGGTGGTCCCAGCTGGCCGCTATTTGTGCGAGATCAGTAAAGGCCTGAGCGCGTGATGCACCTTCCATAGGAACGTGATCAATCGGACCATCATAAGCGTACTGGACCGCACTCGGTGCCTCATTGAGTCGTTCAACATTACTGGTGATTTCCTCCGCAGGCATAGCACGCACGAGCGATGCACTGGTTTGGCTGCTGCGGCCGTACGGTCGTCCTACACTTAGTATGCTCGGGTCCAACATCACCAGACGGTTATAGGTATCCCGGACGGCTTTACCGCTGGCGGGATCAAATAGGAGCCGGTCCTGGTACCTACCATCACGATCGGGGGCACTCGCAGAGCGTATTAGTTGTTTTGAGGCCGATAGCGTAGATGCATTATCGGGTTTGTCTATCGACCAGATGCGGCGGCGCGGATTAGAGGTTAGGCGGAGTAATTTTTTGAATCCGCTGGCACTAAAACTTTCGCTTGTTGGGAATTTCTCCAGGAAACGTTTTGCGGTCTTCTGATCAGGCAGTTGAGGGATTTGAGCATAGAACCAGCGCCTGAATTCCTCTAGATCGCGTGAGTTGACGGTCCGAAGGGGTTCCAATTGCATTAGGTATGCGTCCGGAGCCACTGCCTTCTTCACGATACGTTCCGTCAGACTTGCAGGCGTCGCCGAAACCTCCACAGCTTCAGAGGCCGCTGATGTTCTTGACGGACTGTTTTCAACGGTCGGCCCGCTCTGCGACAGTCCAAGAACGATTGCAAAAATCACGCTTGGCAAGTTTTTTCTCCGATCCGCCGTTGACCGGCGCGAGACCATACCAGAGTCCTGTCCTTAATGCCGTAGCGGGTATTACACGGACTCTAGGACTCAATTTTCTCATCGTTTCGGCTGTGCGGAGACGGCCACACTCTCTTAGACCACTATGCAGCGGAGACGGTTTCGATACGTTTGAACAGGACAGAGCCCACACTGTCCTTCCAGCACGCCCACTTTTCTGCTTTATACATCGTTGGTAGCTGGCCAATCGTATATCGCGCTTACGCCCATCTAGTGATGGCTACATTGCCTGGTATAAGCTCATACTTACCGAGAAGTCTCCTATACTGATTGCAACCAATTTCTAGATGTAATTTCACGTTCAGTCCCCGCGCCTTGCGCGGTTACGAGGTCGGCTGTTAGAGTTCCGCCATCTGAGTGAAATATGCTCACTGTGGTTACAAAGTGAAGGCTTGTGTCCCCGCATGGGAACGAGTCCTGTTTGCAAACGCGCAGTGTCAGGTGGTGATTATGTCAAAGGCACTTCCCCGAGTATCAACTGCAGCCACATGGTTGGCTGCTCTCGCAATATCACAGATGGTGGTTGCTCCTGTGTACGCTGCCAAACCCAAAAAGGTTTTGGTGATTCAAACACAAGGAGATGACCTCGCGGACGCGGACAAGGCTGCGATTACGACCGTCATCCGAGATGGGCTCAAGTCGTATTCAAACCTGGAGGTTTTACCGACTCCAGAGGTGGATTTGCTTGATGTGATGATGGACCTTGAGTGTCTGGACATCGACGATAAGTGCATCGCTGCCATTGGTAAAAAATACAGCGGCCGCATCGTGCTCTTTACCGATGCAGCCCCGGACGGGGGGGGATTTTCCCTGACCGTCAAGCAAATCGATGTCCGAACGGGCAAGGCAGTGAAGTCAGATACCGGGAAAGCCCTTGTCAGGAGTGACCTTGCGAAAACGGTGGCGTCAATATTGGTTAAGGTAGTCGGTCCTAAACCCGTCAAAAAAGCACCGAAGAAGACCCGGGTAGATGTGGAAATTTCCACCATCAAACCCGGAGCCACTGTCTATCTTGGGCGATTAAAATTGAAGGGTGTCACGCCCATGACGGTGTCACTAAAACCTGGTCGCTACACCATTCGTGTGAAGCAGAAAGGCTTCAAAACGGTCAAAGACAAGTTAAAAGTACGATCCAACGGAGAAAACAAAGTGGTCTACGACTTAGTTTCTCTGACTCCCACGAAGCCGGTTGATGAGCCTGAAGTGGTCGCTGAGACCGCGCCGGCACCGACCGCCGAAGATGATACTCCCGTGTATGAACAATGGTGGTTCTGGACTGTCATCGGAGTGGCGGTCGTCGGTGGAGTCACCGCTGGTCTAGTGGTCGGCTTGCAAGACGATGAGCCGTCAGCATCTGGTGTGCTGAACTTCGGTCTAACGGCTCCTGATGCCGATCCAAGAGTGAGGGCTGCCCGATGAAAAAGACGATTAGCTACCGTATTTTGGTTGTTCTATGCATCGTAGTGCTTGGCGCATGTTCGACGGAGCCAAAGTCGGGGACGATGCGCCTCGCGCTGGGTGAATTTGCGCAAACTGTTTGTGAAGCTGATGCCGACTTACGATATGGCGGTCAAGGCGCCTGCACTTTACAGATACAGGTCTACAATGGACCAATCGTGAACTCTGAGCCAGGCACGTTATTTGATTCCGGGTGTGTCTCGTACGCTGGAGAACAGCTCACACTGTCGAACTTTCCCACTGGAACGGACCTGACTCTCCGCTTCAATCTTTATAGCGATTCGGAGTGCAGCGAGCTGGTAGCACGTGGTGCACGAGGCGGCGTAAGCGTCTCAGATAGCGCCAGCGTCGGTACTTGGTTCATACCGACCTTCGAAGTAGAAGGGTTTCGAAAGTTCCCAGAATTCAGTGCAGATTTAGTCGCTGAAGTAGCTGCTACTAGTTGCACGGAGGATGCGGATTGTACGGATCTGAGCCCCATCGCACGTTGTGAGGATGACGTCTGTAGCCTGCCAGACAACGCCTATCCGTTGAACCTCGGAACACCCAGGGCGTTTCACGCAGCAACGACGCTTCCGGATGGCCGCATCGTGCTCACTGGTGGTCTAGGGCGTTCGCTCGGAGACGACCAATGGATCGCAACTGATGAGCCTGTCGAGGTCTTTGATCCCTCACGTCTAGTATTTGAACGCACGGAATTAGCGGGTGTTTCTGACTTGCGTATGGCTATGCACAATGCAGTTGGGTTGGACGATGGGCGGGTAGTAGCCATAGGTGGGGTCCGTCAAGCTCAGCTTACGCTCGTAGACGTGCCGGTCCTGGGCGAGAATGCTCAAGTGCTTAGTGTGAACTTCCCAGCCACGGATAGCACACAAACGGATAACCTGCTTCAGCTTGCCGTCGAATTTGACTTGAAGACCAATGAAGCTATCGCCGGAGCCCTGACGCAGCCGAGAGTTGGTGGGTCCTCCACAAAGCTCGACGATGGAAGCATCCTCGTTTCGGGCGGAGCAGTTGGCGCAGGTGATGGCGTGGTGCCGTCAAAGTTTGCAGACAGATGCACCTTCGATTCTGAACCAGATTGTTCTGCTGAAGGTGCCCTCAATAGCGGCCGTGCTGGACACTGTGCTGTGTGTCGAGACGATGATTGCAGTGAAGTTCTCCTGATTGGCGGACTGCCCGCAGACGAAAAGAATTTCGCAGACAATCTGTTTGAGGTGTACGCAGACGGCGATTTCAGTCCCGTTCCATTGAAGGCGAGCGATCTAGAGTCAAATGTCTTGTTTTCAAGCTGCGTGAAGGTTGGGCCTGATATTTTCTTAGCGGGTGGGCAGTCGGGGCGTAATCGGCCACCAGATATCGTCCCTGTTGGCATCGGTGAATTGGACGACGGCTATGCGGGCATAAAGCTTGGGTCCCCAGTAACTCCAACGCGGGCTCATGCCGCTACTGTCGTTATGGATGACAGCGCAGTCTTCGTGACGGGTGGTATTAATAATCAAGGGCGTGCTGTAGCGGACTGCTATTTTATTCGAGGCGGGGTTGTTGAACCTCTGACCGCAGGCTTGCAGCAACCGCGTTTTGGTCACACCGCAACGGTACTAGAAACAGGACCTCTGAAGGGAGCAGTGCTGATAGCCGGCGGATTTGTAAGCGATGCGAACGGCGATCTTCAACTCGCGACAAGTGCGGAATTATACGTTCCGTGACTTTCCCGCCGCCTGTACTGGGTCGGTTCGCGACATTTGCACTCATTTTACTTTTCAGCTTGGGCTATCTCTCTGCCGTAGCACCGGATATCTACTTCCGAGACGCAGGTGAGCTATCGGCATCTGCCGTCTCTCTCGGCATTGCTCATCCAACAGGGTTCCCGCTGTACTTGCTACTTGCGAAGCTGGCGACATTCATACCCTTTGGTGGTCTCGGCTTTCGCGTCAACCTATTGAGCCTGGCGTGCAGTGTTGTAACACTGGTGTTTCTGGCGAGCCTGCTGCTGCGACTTACGGGTGACCGAGCTGCATCACTCGCGATGACTATTGTATTCGGTGTCACGAGTACGTACTGGCTGCATTCGACGACGGCCGAAGTCTACGTCCCCAATATCTGTGCCTTGGTAGGGTTGGTGCATCTGTTGCTATCGGGATTGGACGGATCCAAGCGTGCTTTGCGGATGGCAGCGGTGCTCACAGGTCTGGGAGCAGGACTACATGCGGCCTCATTTGCTTTGATTGGTGGCGCAATGTGGTTGGCAACCTTAATAACAATCGCCCTGCGAAGGGGCTGGCGGGATAGCCTGCAGTCACTGGTTTGGGCGATACCGCTAGTGGCGATGGGAATGATGACCCTGCTCTATCTGCCGCTGCGCGCCGCTCAGACCCCATATTGTAATTGGGGTGACCCCTCAAGTTCTGGTCGCCTTCTGGATCATCTCACCGGTGCGCGTATCCGAGCCGCATTCGATTCTCATATTGGTGGTACGCACGCGATAGATATTTGGTTGGAGCGCGTTGCTCTCCAAGTTACTGAACAGTTGAGTTGGACCGCACTACTGGTCGGTGTCGGAATTGTGCTTTGGCTACTGAAGCGGCAGCGTGACGCTGGCATTCTCCTCATTGGCGCGTGTGCTGACATTGTATTCACTGTGTTACTCAACCCTATGGGCATGGATGACCGCCAAACCGGTCTTTTCACGATGGTAGTGGCTATCGCTATGGGAGCGAGTGGATTAGCGGCGCTCCGTAAGCATGTGTTGGCGCGTGGTTTACGAATGGGGTCGGGATGGCTATCTGGACTCATCGCTGTGGGTCTGGCCATTCCTGCTTTGATTGCGCACGAACATACACGCGATCTTCGCTATTTATATCATTCAGCTCAGTTGGGTCATGAAGCGTTGGATCAGGCGATGCCGGGCGCCTTGATGCTAGTGACAAGCGACGATCTTGCATCATCGGTATTATTTCTTCAGGGTACCGAGAATCGGCGACCAGATGTGACGATGCTGGTGAAGCAGCACCTTGCGGATCCTCTTAGCCTAAAGCATGCGCGGAATAGGAAACATTCTCAGCACGTATCCGACAACCTCATCACCCGTGCGACGGCCGGTGATTCTCCTCTGAAGTTACTTCAGCAAGTAATACGAGAAAACCAAACCGTACCGATTCTGTACGAACCCGGAGACTCATACCTCGACCGGCTGGTAGCCGGTGATCTGCGGCTCGACCTTCCTCTTGCGCGACTCTACGGCGAGCCCACTCGAAACCTTATGAGTCGGACCTATTTTTATCGTATGAGATGGCGTGCCTTATCGGGGCCGTCGTGGCCGGGAATGGCGTTATCTACGTTATCGCGCAGATTCTCTGGTCTGGGGATATCGCTTTGGGAACGTGGCAATGAGCGATTCGGTCTTTCATTGGTACGCGAAGCATGCGCGTTAGCCCCGATGGAGCCAGTCATACGAAATAATTGTGGAATTCTGGAAATCCACCGTGATGAACATGAACTTGCATTACGGCAATTTGACGCTGCGTTGAGGGCACGGCCTACATATGCACTTGGGTGGTTTAATCGTGGCGTTGCCCTTTATCACCTTGGTAGGGCAGAAGATGCAGCTCGATCATTTGCGACAGCTGCCCGACTGGGCGTGAGCGCAACGCGTTTGGGTCGAGCGTTTTTATACTCGTCGGTGCTTGCTGCTAATTCAGGTCGACGCGGTGAGGCTTATCGGATGCTAGGCTTGAGTCAGGAAATAATGGCTGACCGTGAACGCACGAAAGCCGAAGGTATGCTCGATCAGCTAGCTGGGCTTCTT
>PKDL01000017.1 GCA_002863065.1 Pseudomonadota bacterium | reverse complement strand
GGATTCCGCCTAGAGAAAAGCTCGCGTCTGATTAGCTAGTTGGTGGGGTAAAGGCCTACCAAGGCGACGATCAGTAGCTGGTTTGAGAGGATGATCAGCCACACTGGAACTGAGACACGGTCCAGACTCCTACGGGAGGCAGCAGTGGGGAATTTTCCGCAATGGGCGCAAGCCTGACGGAGCAATACCGCGTGAAGGATGAAGGCCCGTGGGTCGTAAACTTCTTTTTTCAAGGAGGAAAGCTATGGAAGCTCGTCACCTCGGACCCTAATGTCCGGGAATTTTCAAGCCTGCTGGTCAAACTCACCACCATTTACGGCCCACCGAGCGTGGTTCAATACCACGACCCTAACACTCGTCATTCCCCATACAAAGCCACATGGGCTAGCGGCGACATTCAACTCGAGGTGGAGGCTCGACCTGACTTTGGGACGGTTACTCTACGCTGGGCTCAACAAGCGATAGCATCCTCAATACAAGACTCTCGTGGGCCAAATCGCCCGCCAGCAGACAGAGGTGAGGCCACACTCGATCCAGACATCCTTGATATAATCAAGGAATAACCTGAACCCTATCAAAGGCTACCGAGCAAAAGACTCCACAAAATCAGCAATAACTACAACGCCTTATATGGCAATACTTAAGTTTACATAATGTATCTTATCGGAAGTTGCGTACATGGCTGGTTACCCCAAACAACTAAGCCTGCCTCATGCCATTGCCGATGACGGACGGCTTAGCTAGCATAGCTGACGCGTGGATTAGCGTGAGAGGAAAGTTTGGCGCGACTCAAATTCCATTCGGACGAAGGACTCGCTCACGAGATACGAATCAACTCGGCAGAGTCCAGGGTCCTGATCGGTCGTTCAAAGACCTGCGACATCCGTACGAGAAATAACACGGTATCTCGTCAGCATGCGTGCGTAACTTGGGAAAACGGCGCTTACCATCTAGTAGACCTCGGCAGCAGCAACGGAACATTCTTCGAAGGGCAGAGAGTGACCGAGCACTGGCTGGAAGATGGGGACCGGTTCACGTGCGGTGCATTCAAGGTGGAGTTTGAATTAGCGGAACATGAACGCAACCTTCCTTCGGGAGAATATGACGGGCCATCATTTGATGCTCAAGCGGCGTCAGAAGACGAGTTTTCTTCGGATTATCCCGTCGCCGATGAGGTTCCGGACGAGGCGGTAGCGTTTGATGAGGGGAACGGATCATCGACCGATGGGTCATCAGATGAGCAGATAGCCGCTGCGTGGCGAGACCTCTCTTTTGATGGTTCAGACCCGGCTCTCAAAGTGCCGGTGCCTGCAACCCACCTACCCTTCACCTCACCAGATCAAGATGCCGGTGATTCGCCACCACCGATACCTACCGCAAGCATAGATGACCCCGACGAATCGGAGGTGCTACGCGATACACTCCAACCACGGAGCCGATTCGAAGAGTTTAATCGCCAGCTAGAGCTTAAGAACGAGGAACTGGCGGAGTTACGTGAAAATGCCCGGGTTCTGGAAGAAGACAATCTTCTGCTCCGCACCGAAGTCGATGCGCTAACGACCACAATCACAGAGCTTAGACAACAAGAACTAAGTACCCACGAGTTTAGTGAACTTCAGCACGCAAACGAACAGCTGTCTACGCAGGCAACGACCCTTGAACAACAGCTGTCTGAACGTGACGAACGCCTTTCCAGCCTGGAAGCACAGATTCTACGGGACCGAGAGTCACAGGTACCAACCCAAGAAATAGATGCACTCAAAACTGCCAAGGAAGAGCGGGACCGGCTTTGGGAAGCTCGCGAGCGGCTAGAAGCAGAACTCCTTACTGCAAAGAAGCAACTTACAGACAGCTGCGATGAGGGCCTTGATATCGGCGGAGATGCGGCCGAAGTTATCAATGCACTGACAAAGCGCCTCATAGAGGCGACGCGCAAACATACGGAGGCAGAAACTCAGTCGAAATTATTCGAAGAAGCCATGGTGAAGGCCGAAAGCGAAGCTGTTCGTATCGAAGAAACCAAAGCCTCTCTGGAAACCTCGCTGGCTTCCGTTCAGAGCGAGCTTACGGCTGCCGGCGAGCGTTTAGTTGCGCTGGAAAAAGAGAACGAAGCTCTCCTCGCTACCACAGCCGACGCAGAGTCGGCCGCTGCCGCCCTCACCTCTTTTGAAAAAGATACACGTGCCCTGCGTAATGAGGCTCAGGCATTGAGTGAGCAACTGAGGTCAGAACGTAGTATCCGCGAGGAACTAGAATCCGCGGTACAAGACCGACCTACCGCTGAGGAACACCAAGCAGTACTAGATGCCCTCGTGAGTGCCCAGTCCGCAATCACTGAACTCAATGAACAAGTGCAGAGCCTAACATCCGAGTCGGACCGGCTCGCTGACGTTCAACAGCAGCTAGCCGACCAAGAGGCAATCGCTTCATCGTCAGCACCCGACATCACCACTCTTCCGCAATTTGTCGAACTAAAAGAGATGAAGGACGCCTTAGTCGCTCAAGTTGAAGCGCTGTCCATAGAAAAAGATGAACAAGCGGCATGCATCGCGAAGTTGACAGAAAAATACGAAAAAACGGTAGCCTCACACAAAGACACATTAAAAGAGCACCGCAAAAAACAAACGGCCACAAAAAAAGAACTCGATAAGGCAGTGAAAACCCAAGCGGCTCTTCAAGGCAAGCTTGATTCCGCCATGGCCGCCGCCAGCGATACCAGTGCTTATGATAGGCTTCAGGAAGCGAACGAATCACTTGAGATCACACTGCAAAATCAACGAAAGGAAATTGAAGATGCCAACGCGCGAGCTGCGCAGGCACAAGAATCCGAGCTGCTCCTTCAGTCTAAAGTGAATGATATGAAGGCGGAGCAAACCGACCTGCTGACGGCTAATAAAAGTCAGGTGAAGCGCGTCTCTACGCTATTGAAGCGCATTGAGGTGTTAGAAAAAAACGCGACCGAAGTGAGCAAGCTGACAGCGGACATCACCCGACTAGAACAGGACAATGCGTTGGCTCAACGACAAATAGCCGACCATCAAACCGTATCAGAGAAACTTACTGAAACTCAGGCCGCTCTGGCTGCCGCTGAGGGCCGTATCGCCTCCGTTGAGACGGAGGCTCGGGCCGCTGATGAGCGCTTGCAGACCGCCACACTTGAGCTGAAACAGGCGAATGCACAGCTTATGGCGCCCTCGCCGCTGGACACCACGGGGCAACTACTTAGCGAGATCGGGAGATTTATCGACGAGGTCAACGACCGGATATCAGCATTTCGAAATAACTGCGAAACGGTCCGATATTGTCTCGACGATATCGTTGCCGGTCGCGATACTACGGACAATCAAACAGCGGCAAATGATCTGTTGTCTGAAAATGATTCTGAAGTAGAAGCACTAAAAAAAGCGCTACGGCGTTTTAAGAATGATCACCTAAAAAGGGCCGGCGATGCATAACAACAAGTTCCCAACAGAAGGTCATCTTGTGACGGCGATATCCGTACACGATGGGAACGCTCGGGTAGTGGCAGCATCCGTCATCATGGTAAACGAGCGATCAATTGCGATTGAATACACAGGTGCAACCGCACCGCAGGTTCCAACACGTAACGAACAGGTTACCTTGCTCTACAGTGGAACCGATCGCATCCTACGCTTGCGAACTCGTGTAAGCCAAACGGTCGGCGACAACCGCGTTGTCTTAGCGCCCGACGGACCGGTAACTGAGGGTGAGCGCAGGGAGTTTATACGCGCAGAAACCACCCTTCGGCTAGCAACAACAGTCGTCACAGATGCAGCACAGCTTGAGGGCCTACCAATGCTGTCTCTCGACAGCGCAGAGTGGCAAGAACAGACGGTGGACTTATCCGGATCGGGTGTAAGTTTCAATGCGACGGAAGACTTTGGTGCGGGCGCCCTACTCTACTTGCAATTCGCCGTCGGTACGGACCCTAGCCAGACACTTGGCGCATTAGGCTCAGTAGTTCGAACTGAAGCGATCGACCCCTTGGGTGGTATGTATCGCATCGCCGTACACTTCAGCGAGTTGACGGAAGCGGGTCGTGACATATTGGTTTCTGCTGTATTCAAGAAATATCTTGAGCAACTTGGAGCCGTCGTGGGTAGTGACCTCGCATTCTGAGGCGCAAGCGAGTCCATGAGCACACGAAAAGAACGTAAGAAAAGGCACTACCAGCGACATACCACGGCACCTAAATAACGGAGTTCCTCCGATACCAGGTGCTTCATCCCTGCCTTGTCCACCTAGGGCGCCCTGCCCTTGCTACTGGTGCAGAAAGTAGTTGTTTGCAACTGTAAAAAACACCCAAGCTGCAAACTACTGTTATTTCTCGGCTTTATTGAATTTCACTTTGGTCTTATATACCCAGCGCCGCTCTCGCGTGCCAGATACACGGGTGGGTCGGAATTTCTTAGGTTTGCTGGTGATCTCCACTGGAGTAAAGCCGCCGACTGAGGCACGTAATTCAAAAGTATACGGCTTTGAGTAGTCCTCGATGCGAATGATGAGCTTATAACCATTCTTTTCGAATTCATGATCCTCATACTCAGAACCGTCAAAGTATGGTTTCGCATAATCAGCGCCTTTGAGGCTCACCCATATCTCACCGCCAGACACTTTCTCTTCCGCTAACGCTGCGCCGGGTAAAAACAGAAGAGTTCCCGTCGCTGCGCATCCCCTGACAAACTCACGTCGTTCCATAGCTATTCTCCAAAGGCTCGTTCCGGTTACCGCCGCACATGCACCACGTAAAGATACTCTCGACGAGACACTGCGTCACGCCAACCGTTGACGATTCGGGTTACTCGATATTCAAGCTAGCTTCGCACCCCACCCACAATCACATAGTCCGGCTCTACAGCCCCATATCGATATGGAATGTTATGTTCATGGTCGGTCCGCCAAATCACTAAATCACCTGCAGCCCCGACTCGTAGTCTACCGATATCATCTCTTCCCAACGCATTTGCTGCATGACAAGTTACTCCTGCGAATGCCTCATCGGGGGTCATCCCCATAAGCGTTGTGGCCAGAGTAGTCATTAGACGAAGATCAACACACATTGACGAGCCAGGATTACAGTCAGTCGCTATCGCCACACGAGCCCCCGCATCCAACAGCCGACGAGCCGGTGCATGACGTTCAACATTAAGGGTCACCGCCGCACCGGGCAGCACAACTGCGACCGTATCCCCGTTGGCCAGCAGTTCAATATCTGTGTCAGTGATGTATTCTAGGTGATCCACACTTACGGCCCCCAGAGATACACCAAGCTGCGTACCACCTTGCCAGCTAAGCTGTTCTGCATGCACCTTCGGTCGCAAACCAAGCGATAATCCCGCTTCTAACACCTGCCTACTGGCGTCCACGTCAAATACGTTACGCTCACAAAACACATCACAAAACTGCGCCACACCCTGCTTCGCAACGGCCGGGAGCATCTCTGAGCACACATACCGCGCATATTCATGCATATCATCGAACTCTGGCGGCACTGTATGAGCTCCCAAGAACGTTGCCAATAGGCGCATTGGCTGTGTGCCTTGGAGGAAACGAATCACCTCAAGCATCTTAAGCTCAGACTCTAACGATAACCCGTAGCCCGTTTTTATCTCTACACTTGTCACACCTCGAGCATGCATCTCTTTCAGCCGGCCTAATGCACTCAACGACAACTCCTCTATGGTCGCACCACGGGTTAGCGCCATCGTAGAGCGTATACCACCACCCGCCGCGGCAATATCCTCATACGAGGCACCTGTTGCCCTTAGACGGAATTCGTCCCGCCGATCACCACCAAACACCACATGAGTATGGCAATCGACCAGGCCAGGAGTTACAAGCTGACCTCGCGCATGTATACGATCACATTCAGCGTTTTGGCAGGCATCTGGGATCTGAGATTGCTTCCCCATCCAGGCCACTACGCCCTTTTCGATCCAAATGGCGGCATCTACTAGTGTAGTCCGATGGTCATCCATGGAGACTAGCCGACCAATATGTTCTACGAGGAGGTTCGTCACGGCTCTAACACACCACGCGACGTGCTTGCCTGCAACCCCTTCGGACGCAGAAGTGTCTTCACCACAACCCTTGGCGGAGGCAAAGAGGTCTGATAACCCATTCACATGAATTCTCGTCTTCTATGCAGGCTGTATGCAGTCGTGCTTCTAGCCAGCTCCTGCACCTCACAGCAAACGATACAACGCAAGTACCTTGCAGCCTTAGACCATCAACGCAGCGGACGCACATTGGCAGCGACAGAGCTTTGGATGGAACTTATCCAACACTACCCGAGGATTGCAGGCCCGCGAACCAATATGGCAATCGCGGAATTTGAACGGGGTCGAACTGAACAAGCAAACCGACTTCTGAGACAAGAACTACGACTAAACGATAGTGTATTCGCTGCTCGGTATGCACTGGGAGTCGTACAGTACCGCACAAAAAAATGGGGCCCTACGGAGCATACCGCACGACGCCTCCTGATCGACCACCCCAGCTCACCTGAGGCTAATTTCCTACTGGCCTACACCAAATATAAGCAAGGCGCGACGTACGCTGATGTACAGGTTCCGCTCCAAGTGGTTCTGAAGCATGCCCTGTCTCCGGACTTGCAATCCAGGGCGTACCACCTAATGGGAATCGCTCAGTTGCGCGATGGCCAATTGTTATCGGGGCTGCAGTCCATTCAACGGGCCACTGAGCTTCGGCGCGACGCGATAGCTACGTACAATCTTGCTGTAGCCCACGTGGCGGCTGGCGACCTTCTAAAGGCCGATAAAGCGTTAGATGCGGCGGAGGACCTTGACTCAAATGCATATCAAATCCCACTGCTAAGAGCACATATCGCAGTCCACAGACGTCAGCTGGACTCGGCAAGGCGCTATCTAACGGAGGCGCTTCGCAGGCAGCCGAAGCGTACCGCCGCGACCCTCGCCATCTCCGCGACTATTATGCTGCACTCGTCTGCCTATGAGGACGCTAGAGACACCTGGCGGCAGGTGACTAGAATGAATCCAAACCAAGCTGCATACTGGACCAACCTGGGACTCGCTAGTCTTCACTGTGACGACATTACTGGTAGCCTTTCAGCATTTAAAAAAGCACATGCCCTAGCGCCAGACGGCAGACTTGAACACACTATCCGACAGCTTCAAGCCATGTCTGACGACTAACTATGCGGTATCTCGCTTACCAAACACCTTTCCCAGTACTGAGCGTGCAGCATGAAAGCCACACATGCCGTGAACCCCACCTCCGGGCGGAGTAGATGCTGAACACAAAAAGATACGTTGGTTTGGCGTGCTATAGGGGTCCCAACGTGCCACTGGCCGAGTGAAGAGTTGCCGCAGATCCATTACACCACCAGTGATAGACCCCCCGATATAGTTGGCGTTACGAGCCTCCAGCATCGTAGGAGTCATGACCGCTCTGGCCAGTATCCGGTCACGGAACCCTGGAGCAAAACGCTCGATTTGAGCTTCAATACGCTCCGTCAGGTCATGACCATAACCAGCGGGCACATGGCAATACGCATATCCCGTGTGCTTACCGGCTGGGGCCCGGGATTTGTCCAGCACGCTTTGCTGACAAACCAGCAAGAATGGGTGTTCCGCGACAGAACCGTGATACATGGCGTGCTCCGACCGAGCGATATCAGACAGTGTGCCACCGACGTGTACCGTAGACGCGGTATCGCAGCCCGGTGCAGTCCACGGAATAGGTCCGTCTAGTGCCCAATCTACCTTGAATACCCCCGGACCATATCGGAATCGAGAGACTCTGCTCCGGTACCGAGCGGGCAGTGCTTCACCACAAATCTCCAGCATGTTCCGAGCACTAGTATCGAAAACCACCGCTCTATGCTCCGGCAGTTCGTGAAGATCATGAACGCGTGAATCGGTGTGTATGACTCCACCTAGACTTTTTAGATAGGAGGTTAGCGCCTTTGTAATTGCGTGCGAACCACCACGAGCAACCGGCCAAGCGGCCAAATGTGCGGTGAGCTGAAAAATTAGACCAACCGCCCCGGTTCCAAACCAACTAAGCGGTAAAATCGAGTGCGCTGCACAGCCGGCAAACAATCCTTTTGCTAATTCATCCTTGTAAAACAGCCCTGCAATTCGTTGCGCGGAGGGTATGCCAAGCAGTCCAAATCGAGCCATGGGAAGCATCAGGCTTGGTTTCGGAAAACGAAATGGCCCGAGGAACTGTTCCAACAGTTGAGGCCCGTACCGCACGAACGGGGCCATTAAGCGAGTATAAGCTGCTCCGTCCTTACCTAGAGTAGCGGCAGTATCTTCAACGGAACCTGCTAAAACTGCCGCGGTGCCATCCAACAGGGGATGCGCCGCCGATACCCCGGATGCCACCCATTCTAACCCATGCTGGTCAAGCGGCAGTCGCGACATATACGGTGATAAGATTCCTGTAGGATGCACTGCCGAACACACATCATGTGCAAACCCAGGAAGTGTGAGTGCCTGTGTACGAGTCCCTCCCCCGATGCTGGATGCCGCCTCATAGACCTCGACTTGCAAGCCGGCACGAGCGAGCTCTACCGCAGCAGTCAGGCCGTTTGGACCAGAACCTATAACAATGGCGTCAATACCCATCTGATCACCTACCGCGGAGAAAGGTATACCTCCACGCCAATTACGCAACATCATCGATCTGCGAGACCGGACATGTCTTTCTCAGGATTACCTCAAACAACAAAAGGTTCGGCCTATTACGGTAAATTGAGGCCCTACGACGCATTCGGAAAGGTGTTATATGGCTGCGGTTCGTAACATCCGACTCATGAATGCGAATAGTGGACGATTTCTGCCGTGGTCTAAAAAGCAGCTTCAGTTGGTAAGCTGGTCTACCAATTGATAGGGTCGGGCTATGAGACTATCGGAACTTGCTCAAGGGCTGGGTTTGGATCCCAAAGAAGCGTCAGACAGACTTTGGCATCTCGGGATCATCGCAGAACCATCCACCATGATGTCGGGACGCATTTTATCCGCTGCACGCGACCATCTTGCAACGTTCGCGGTGCAAAGCACCTCAAAAGTACTGACGCAGCTGCCACGAACACCAGTGGATGCCGCTGACTCTGCGCCTGACACAGTCACCGAACCCAGTCCGCCACCAAAGACATTGAACATCTCGCCACCCGCCGGTCCCCACCGCGTCTTCGAGTTATCTCAGGCTACTGGAATACCTGCACAGGCCTTGATCACTGCGGCGGAGCGGATCGGAATCCAGGCAGACCACGTAACACGTCTCACTGAGCCGGATATCTCCGCAGTCTGGGTTGTTCTTGCAGGTCAGAAAACTGAAGGCGTTACCGAAAAACAGGTCGCAAACAGTGTAAGACGACGGCGCCGAGTACAAAACGACTGATACAGCGGAGGTTAACGGCCCGCACGCTCTGCAATCACCGCTACTAAGACCGCCCTGACACCTGCCTGCGACAGACCTCGCAATGTTCCCAAAAGCGCTTCAGACCGGTCTTGCATACCCATACAAGCCAGTACATCTGCTGTCAGCGGAAAGTCCAACTCATCCCCGTGCACCCTCCGGAGTAATCTACGGAGCACCTCAGTCGGTATGCTTGTCAGCCCAGCCCCAGCACGCATCATGATAAGCCTCCAACCCCACTAGACATAGGTCATCTTACTATCCCAATCGCCTCGCCCGCACCCACATGATACCTGCGCCGTGCTCAAGACCAATATCGGGATGGCACACAAAGCGTACAGCGCCCCCCAACAATCGTTGCAATAACACCATGCCTTTCCCAGCCTACATGTACTTTTACCCGTGCTCGCAGACGAACAACATTACGGCGCACGCAACAATCACACAATGCGCGGGACGAGAGAACGAATGCCCCAAACGTACTGGCCATCCAAACAAGACTGCGCGATGTCTATCTATCTTTTCCTTATGTCACATTGACCTATCCCACCACACAACGGACACTCTTGTTATGTGTGTTGGTTGGAACCTTAATTCATATCTCGATGACCCAGATACTTCGGCATCGGATGAGGCAACCTATGTCAACCTACCAGTAATTGGCGACTTTCCACGGACCGTATACGAAATGTTTGCGCAGAACACACCTCACCCAAAGTTCACGCCAACCGGCGGTTATCGTTGTTTTGACGGTAACAGTATTTCAACAGAGTTTTATGCCTGCTGGGTGCACAAGGAGCAGATGTAACGCTGATGGCATTATTACCGCCGCTCGCGACCGTCGACCCAGAAATCGAAGCCGCATTTCAACGACTGAGCCTTGAACTCAACGAACTTGGATACGATGCGTGGGGATTTCATCCAGAGAAGGCGAAAATGCTTTACAGTATCGCCCGCCGTATATTCGATTATTTCAGACCACGTATCGAAGGAATAGAGAACATCCCGGATGGCCGAGTCCTACTGGTCCCCAACCATTCCGGCCAGCTGCCGCTCGATGGACTCGTCATAGCGGTGGCGTGCATGCTGCGAGCCGACCCGCCACGCTTGGTCCGCGCCATGGCAGAGCGTTGGTTCCCTACCCTACCCTTCGTAAACACGGCATTCTCACGTTCTGGAGTCGTGGTGGGTGACCCAGTGAATTGTTACAACCTCCTTGCAGCCGACAACGCCATCCTGGTATTCCCAGAGGGCGCGAGGGGAAGCGGCAAGACATGGGACCACCGATACCGACTCGTCAAGTTTGGGCGTGGATTCATGCGACTGGCGCTCCAGGCGGAAGCCCCAATCGTACCTATAAGTGTGGTCGGTGCCGAAGAGTCCATCATTAGCCTATATGATGCGAAGCCTATCGCGCGCATGTTGGGGATGCCATATGCCCCAATACACCCCTTACTGCCCATTTTGGGACTGCTGGCCTACCTTCCGCTACCAAGCCGCTTCTATCTAGATTTTGGAAAACCAATGTACTTTGAGGGCCCTTTCGATGACGAAGACGACCGCGTTGACATCAAGGTAGCTAAGGTACGAAATACTATTCAGAGCATGATCGACAAGCGACTCGCAATCCGCGAATCCGTTTTCGCATGAAAGGAACACACCATTGGCGACGGTATTAATCACCGGAATCGCGGGCAGCTTGGCGCGGCTCACCGCCTTGCGGATGCTGGTTGATGGGCACCGCGTGGTGGGCGTGGACTATCGGCCCCCACCGAAGGCCCATCCATCAACAATTCCGTATACGCAAGCCAATTATAACAAAACGCGAATTGAGGATGTATTTCGTAAGGAAAAGCCCGAGGTAGTGCTGCACCTCGGCCGCGTTGGAAATTTGAAGGTCAGGGAAGGTAAACGTTTTGACTTAAATGTAGTCGGCAGCGCCAAAATCATGGAGCTCTCACTCAAGTACGGAGTGGATAGACTTGTAGTGCTCTCAACCTTCCACATTTACGGTGCCCACCATGCGAACCATATTCCGATTTATGAAGACGAACCCTTACGAGCCGCCACTCGATTTCCACAACTTGGAGATGCCGTGCAGCTCGACAATATGGCGGTTCAGTGGACCTACCGCCATCCGAGATTACGCACCCTTGTGCTTCGCCCATGTAACGTAATTGGGCCGCAAATAAACAACGCCATTTCACGGTTCCTCCGACTGCCTAGGATACCGTTTTTACTTGGCTTTTCCCCTATGTGGCAATTCATCGATCAGTCCGACATGGTCAATGCATTGCACCTTGCCTGGCAGTCCAATGCTGTAGGTGTGTACAACATAGCTGGCACTGGCGCAGTTCCACTTCGAAAGGCACTATCACTCACTGGACGTAAGTTACTCCCAATACCGGCGCCGGCGGCGCACGGATATGTTCGCTATTTTCCAGGCATGCGAGCATTTCCTCCATATCTTATAGATTTTTTCAAATACCCAGTCGTGGTATCGGACGACAAGTTTCGGCAGGACACAGGGTTCCAAGCGACCATAGGAATTGCGGAAAGCCTGCAGCGTCTCTAACGCGGTGTGGCACCAGTAGCCGTGAAGCCTGCACTTCCCCGACGACGCACTTTCAAGTTGATTGAACATCCAACGTTTGAGACGGTCTGACACCTCTACAGCTAAGGAACGGCAGGCATGATTCACCGTAGTCGACCTCTACATTTCTGCATCGCAATCTTGGTGTCACTCACCGCATGTACCGAGGACACCACTCTAGCTGATGCAAGTGGAACGCCCTCGACTCAAGACATAGACAGTCATAGTGCGGACACAGTGCTCGACTCCATCGCACCAACCGATGACACGGACACAGAATCAGACATCACGCATGAAGATATCCTAGCTGCCCAAGCGCGGATATTGAGCGTAAACGAGACCGAGACATGGAACATCCCTGGATTGACAAGCACGGCCTATGTACTGCGAACAGAATCGAACGTACCGCATATCTATGCCGACAACCGAGCGGACCTTGGGCGAGTTCTTGGGTTCGTTCTGGCGAGGGACCGGTTTTTTATGATGGACCTACAACGCCGCTTGGGGCTCGGTACAGTTTCCACCTTATTGGGCGATGCCGCACTGGCAACTGACCAAGAGAGTAGACTCCAAGGAATTTCGTATGTCGCGGATAGGCTGCTTGAAAACATGAGCCCCGAACTGCGGGAATATATCGACGCCGTAGTGGTGGGCGTAAACGCATATGTCGACGAAGCGAAAAAAGGAAACATCGCTGCGCCAAGCGAGGTGACCTTGGCCGGTGCCCTCGTAAATCCTGAGGACCCATTCGCACTGATGGTGCCATTTACTGCCAGAGATATTGCAGCGATGTCAGCGGTCGTTATGTATCAGACAAACTACGAAACCAGTGACATCGAAAACTCGGTTCGGCTCCAAACCTACCCTACAGCGTTTATCCACGAGCCTGCTCCAGAACTCCGACTGGCTGGTTTCGAAGCGGATATCTGGCAAGACCAGCGACCTATTTTCCCGGGTACAGGTTCTACGCCAAGTTTTGGAACCACCGGATTACCGGCCGAAAAACCGTCGATCCCGTGGAGCCATGCCGAGGGATATAAGCGCGCGGAAACCAGCATGTTATTGAGACTCGACCGACGCATGCAGACCTATCAGAAAAAGCTCCAGCGGGACCCTGTCTCAGGTTTTGGCTCTAACGCCTGGGCTGTCTCCGGTGCAAGCAGTGTAGACGGGTCTACTCTCGTCGCCGGTGATGGACACCTACAGCTTTCTGTACCATCCCTTATGTACCAAATCGCACTCGACACGAGCATTTTCGGGGGTGGTAGCACCCATCAACTCGGACTGTTCTTAACGCCAATCCCAATTGTGGGTGCTGGAACCAATGGAGACGTTGCCTGGAGCATGGTCAACCCGGTCTTAGATATCACGGACTGGTACCGCGAGGAGATTCAACTCGACTCCGCCGGTTTACCATCGAGCAGCACGTTTCAAGGAGAATCCAAACCGTTACTAATCTTCCAGGAAGACTATGTGATTGCAGACGTACCAGCATTAGGCTCCACCGGGCGCACTGAACAATGGCCCCGGTACACTACATTCGATGGACGCTGGCTTATGGAGATCGAAGGACAGTCATACGATAGCCCCAGTGACGCGCCTACAGGCGCTTCGGTTGTGAATATGGGAGGAAAATATATCGTTCCCGCGGATACCGATGAAGACGGAGTAATCACCGCCATCAGTTTCGACTATGGTGCCTTTGACACCACCCGTTGGGCCGATGCCCTAGCCAGCCTAGGTTTCGCGGAGGATGTCTACGATTATCGGGAAAAGACGCGTGGTCTGGTCGGCGGTGGGTTGTTTATGGCTACCGGAGACAACCAAGGGAACGTCCTATTCTCAAGCTATCAAGCGGTACCTTGCCGAACATATCTACCGAAGGTGGCTGATACCTACGCACAAGGCGCGAATCCGACAGTGCTTCTAGATGGAACGCTGTACGGGGCATTCACCATGCCCACGAACCCTGACGGCTCGATTGACGCCGTACCAGGACAAACTGACCCCTATCAATGCGTAGTGCCGTTTGAAGCAATGCCCCAAACGATTAACCCATCATCTGGCTATGTCTTCACTGCAAACAATGACCCAGCCGATATTACCAACGATGGGAATCACACAAACGACGATTGGTATCTCGGAGGGCCTTGGTCGTCCGTAAGAGCGAATACCATCCGAAGAGAACTTGAGCAGCAAGTAGGGGGCAACGAAGCAAGCATCACCGGCATGTCAGAAATTCAGGGGAGTAGGGTCTCTCGTCTCGGTGAATTATTTACACCGCATCTAGTATCCGCCATCGCAGAGGCTGAACAAGCAAGCACAGTCGCTGATAACGCAGCGTATCTGCAGCGTGCGGCTGCAATATACCTAACGAATAAGAACCGGATTGATGAAGTATCTCAGCGCCTGACTGCATGGTCCGAGGCCGGATTTGATACGCCATCAGGGGTAGACACTTTTTATGAGACACCTACCCAACAAGAACGCACGGATGCGGTGGCGACCATGATCTTTAACGCTTGGCTACCGCGTTTTCTGAAACAAGTATGGGAAGATGAAGCGGCGAACGCGATCTTTCCGCGGGGTGGTCGGCATCGTGTAGCAGTACTACTCCGCATGATGGAGGGCCGAGGTGCCAACAATCCAAACAACCTGGGGAGTTGGGATGCGAACACAGGGGAATCGGTGTTCTTTGATAACGTGTCTACGCCCGATATACAGGAACGATCAACAGAGCTGGTATTGCAAGCGCTTGCTGACACGCTCGATTATCTCAGCGGGCCTGGCAATGGAAAGGGTCAAGGAGGCTTCAACACCAACGATATGGACGCATGGCTATGGGGCCTTCGTCACCAAGTGCGATTCACATCGCTACTCGGCGATTTTCTTGGCGATGACCCGACCTTTAGCTTCCTAGTGGACCTCTTTTCGATCAGTACAGACCAGCTACCTCTTGCTGAAGACGTACCGTCTGACGATCCGCGGAAGGAGCTGAAATGGTTCCCTCGCGGCGGAGACCAGTACAGCGTAGATGCCTCCAATCCCGGATTTTCCGGAACCAGCTTTTCTTATGGCTCAGGACCTGTCATGCGGATGGTATTATCCCTGAATGATGGTCAGGTCGGTGGTGTAAATATCATTCCAGGCGGGCAGTCATCACTCACCGACAGCGCCTTTTTCTCTGACCAGGCGCGGCTCTGGTTAGCCAATGAGACGATACCCATACGATTTCACGTGGATGACGTAGTCGAAGGGTCTACGCACCGAGAGACATTCTCACCTACTCGCTAACCGGGCCATTCCCACCCTACGAACGGTGGCCGGTCACATGCAGGCGCTGTACGGTCTCCAGCGTGTCAATGTCCTCAATGACAAGGTCATTCCTGTACTGTCGCACCCTGGCAAAACGCAACGCCATGCCAGAATCATATTGAGTGGACGCTTGTACATCCGAAAATGCGACTTCAACAATAAGCTCTGGCCGGACATAAACGACCTGCCCGCTTCGTTGCGTTTCTCGCTCCAGTAACGCACCCGTCTGCCAACGCAGAATATCGTCCGTGAGCCCTTTGAATGTTTTACCCAACATAACAAAGGTATTGTCTTGTGCTCGTGCCCCGAGGTGTAGATTTGAAAGCCAACCTTTTCGCCGACCACTCCCCCACTCAGCGGCTAAGACAACGAGATCAAGGGTGTGTGATGGTTTAACCTTGATCCAACCTCCCGTCCTGGAGCCCGCCTGATAGGTGCCGCCTAGCCCTTTCGCAATGATTCCCTCGTGACCTAGCTCTAGCACGGAGAGATAAAAGCTCCTGGCGTCCTCGGGACACTGAACCTGCAGCCCTCCTATACGATGTCTCTCCGGAACAACCCGATCGAGCTGCTCCTTACGGACGCCAAATGGCTCGTCAACCAGCACGCGACCATTCAGCTCTAGACAATCAAACGCATAGACCGATAAGGGTAGCTCCTCGCGCCGCGCATCAATATCATGCACTCGGCCAAAGCGTCGCATGGTCTCCTGAAACGGTCTGGGGAAGCCATTGGGACGACAGGCAAGCACTTCACCGTCCAATACAAGTGACTCGACGGGTAATGAACGAGCGAACTCAACCACCTCTGGGACCATCGAAGTAAGGTCTCTAAGGCTCCGAGAGTAGACTTTTACACGCTCCCTGTGCCGATGAATTTGGACGCGCACACCATCCAATTTGGTTTCAAAATAAGATGATCCAAGGGATATAAATGCCTCATCGGCGGAATTAGCGGTACCCGCGAGCATCGGTTTGATGGGCTGGAAATGAGTTAGGGTGAATTGCTGTACTGCGGCGACACCACCAGAAAGCGCTGCATGAGCTACTACGGCCAAATTGCCCGCAAACATCCAAGCTCGACGAAGGTCCTTCAGTGGCATCCCACTTGCTCTAGCCACTCCACTCAAAAGAACCCCTTCATTTGCCCCTTGCCGTAGTCCACCACTCAAAACGGAGGAGAGAAACTCCCACTCCATGGAGGTGCACTGCGAGCGAAGTCCTGACAGTCGGTCCATACGCCGTTGCTGAGACCCAGGACCTGACATCTCTGCGACGGCCTCAAAAGTCTCGCCAACGTCTCTCAACTGCAGCGTCGGCGTACCCACGAAGCCGTTGTGTGCCAATTTCGAGATACGCTTCCAGCCGATACCGAGCTTGCGCGGGAAGGTATCTCCCGTCAGCAGTGCGATTCCTATAGGATGTTCTTCGGGTTCCAGCTGTTTCAGAAAACTCGAAAGAAGACCAATCTTTCGATTGCGCTGCGACGTTTCACGTACCTCGAAAGACACTTCAGCCAGTGTATGCAACATAGTCATGTCGAAGGGATGACCATATGACAT
>PKDL01000183.1 GCA_002863065.1 Pseudomonadota bacterium | reverse complement strand
CAACCGTGATGCGTCGAATCGCTAATATTGTGTCCGGGTGCCTGGCCTTACTGGCGACGCTCCTCCTTTGCAGCTGGTTCGCTTTGCATTCCAGCGCATTTGCATCTGCGATACAGTCTCATCTCCATGAAGCACGTCCTGGAGCAGTGTCTTTTGATCGGATTGAAATACATCCGGTAACAGAGTCCATCACTATCTGGAATCTTGTAGTTCGCGATAGGTCACTGAAACCACAGTTGCGAGCTGGGCGGGTTGAGGTTGAGGTTGAGGTTGATGCACTCAATCTCCAGAGATCCGCATTTGCACTACACCTTAGTCGGCTCGAGGTGCACGATTTTGACCTTGCACTCATATGGGATGAATTTGGACGTCTACGGCTCATGGAAGGGTTTTCCAGTCGTATTATCGACACAGTTGATAAACCGCCACCGCCGAAGACCTTTAGCCTATCGCTGACAGACATCATCCTCCGTGAGGGGACGTTGGAGCTTGCCTGGGAGCGTAATAACTTTGGATTTCGCTTCCACCGCGTTCAAGGTACTGGGTCTGTTGAGATTGCGGAGGGCGAAGTGGCGATTGATGTGCAAAAGCTGGAGGCCCAAGAAAGCGCTGTATGGTTCGATGCAAAAGATACGGACTGGAATGAGCGGCTAAAGGCCATCCCTTCGCATGCAGTGTCGCAAATGTTGAACACCGGAGATGCAGTCCTGTCCTTAGATGCAGTGTCCTTTGACGATTTCAAGTGGGCTGGTAGAGCATTTAATACCAAGCTTCTTGTGGATATCTCCGGTCCGTCGAAAGTGCGTGCAGCGGGCGGGATGGAGTTTAGCAAAGGGGTACCACCCACCTATTCTCTGGCGCTGGATGTCGATATTTCGAACGATGTAGTCACTTCAATTTCTCGTGATGCGGTACACGGACATGTCCTTACTTCTATCCAGCTAACGGGGGCGGGTTCAGACCTCAAAATGAAATTGGCTGAGCTACATCTGGATTCGGTAGACACGGGAGAGGCCAAGCTCTTTCGTACGCAGTTACGAAACGTAGAGCTCGATGGTAGGGACAGCACCGTTGATGCCAAAATAGATATTGGAGCTCAGCGGCTGACTTGGAGAGGTGGCGCACTAGAAGATTGCTTTATGCTCGCAACGGCCCAGATTTCCTGGCCCGGCCTTTCGGTGAGCCACTTGCTTTCCAGTCCCAGGAAACGGCCACCCTTGGCAGGTTTGCTGCGAGCCAAAGCGAATCTATCGATCGCCCGAGCAAGTGCTAAATCTGTTGTTCTTGGTCCTGAGCGTTATACCTCATTCAGGCTTGACGGGCTGGAGGTGGATGCCAGCATGCCAAAGTTCAACGCTCGCTTACAGCATACTTCAGCTGCTGGTCTGGGTTCGGTTAGCAGCCATATCGATGGACAAATTCAGGTTGGATTTGGAAATATATCGGCGCCCGCGCAAATAAAAGTCGTGACTCACGAGGTGCCTAGTTCCATTTTTGAACGCCTAAACCTTCAGTTGCCCCAAGTAATCCCTGAAACACGGTTCACCGGTCATATCGAGCTGACTGCTGATGCTATGGACCTGAACACGATCACAGTCAAGTCAATCGAGGTTCAGTGAATAACCATACGCCACCTGCGGAGCCCACGGCGACGAACCGTTCGTGGGTGTCGAAGATACCTCGAATCGCGTTCAGAACCGTCCTATATCTGCTTGCATTGGCATACAATGCGGTGACGAGGAGTGCTCTGTATCTCGTATCGGGATATCTACTGACATACTTTACGCTGAATGCGGATGCGGGGCGGGCCGAGGTTATGGACTTGCTGTCTTCTGGTCTTCCAGGCGATTTCAGCGCTCAGTCCTTACAATGGGGACCTTTTCCACATGAAGTTACTTTGGTTGATACGGTCATCAAAGATTCATCTGGCGAGCCGATCATCACTGTATCGCGAGCCAGCGTCCTGGTGGATTGGCGGAAAACGCGGCAGTGGCTGCTCAGGAAGATATTTGTGCAGGGTACAGGCACGGAGGTTCTGTTCAGTCATGCGACGGTGCAAAACCCGCGGGTTCGAATCGCCGTAGATGCTGATGGTTGGACAGGCATTGCTCACGCCTTTAGCGATAAAACTCGGCCCGATGATAGTGAGAATGAGCCTCGCACCTTGGTTCGACTGGACCATTGCCGAGTGGAGAACGCCACCGTTGAGACCTACGTGTCCGATGTTGCGGTCGTCGGTTCGGAAATAGATATACCGCACGCTTCCGTATTGGTGCACGGCGGTAAGGTTCGGGTCGTGGGCGAGCTTGTCACTTCTGCTACCGGCGCGGTGCGCATTCAAGGGGCAGGACCCAAAGGTGTTCCCCTCGTAATACCCTGGAATCAGATGCAATCCCACGATGTTGTATGGGATAGCGGTGAACTCGATGTCGGTCGTGGACGTCTCGGAATATCAGAGAGTTACATTAGCCTTGCCGGACATTTAGATACTCGGGGGATTACTTCGGTTGACATGACTGCCACCGTACAGGTCGCCCGAGATGAACCGTTGGTAGTGGATTGGGTTGAAAATCTCGGTTTTGAGGGGACCGTAACCTTTGAGGCGGATGGGCCCGTGGCCTGGCCGCACCTAGACGCCACGATAGATGCGACTCGGCTCGTAGTGTCCGGGGTGGATATCGCTCCACTCTCGGTTGTTGGACGGATGCTAACGACTCCGTTTCGGCGGGTTGCTCGGTTGTCCCCGATTCGTACAAACGTATTTGGTGGTGAACTCGCTATCGAGCAAGCGGAATACTACCCCGGTGGCTATGGCCGTGACGTTGGGACCATGAATGTCGCACTGAATTTAGAAGATGTTCACCCGCAGACGCTTTATCAATGGGGATTTCTGAGGGGACCGGTGCCCAATGAACTTACGGGTCTTCTGGTGGGGGATTTTAGCAGTGAGGCTCGCTTTCGAGTCGATGCGAATGGAGCCCTGGGGCTAGCCGCGACGGGGCACATTGATCTTGAGTATGAATGGAGCGAGGCCACCGGCTTATTGCCTGCACACTCGGTGGTAGTCGGGCGTTTGGATGCTGATCTCATGCCGTCTGAGAAGCGCATTTCTGCTACTGCCCTTCGCCTGGACAGCGATGCCGAGTCCATTCGAATTGACGGCCAATATGACATGACTAACGACGCATTCGACCTGGATGTCATGGCGTCTGCTGACCTGGGAGAGTTCCTCCAACGGCTAGGGGTGAATGAATGGCGAGGTAGAGCTTCATTAAATAACGTGTGGTTGACTGGCAGCTCCCTCGACCCTTGGCTGATCGGACAACTCAGTTTGCGCCGAGGTCGTATCGCAGGTGTCGATGTCGAGCGTCTGGATGCGTTCACACATCTCAAAGACGGGACGCTTCAGCTCCAAGGCGCGCGTGCTCGCACCGGCCTGGGCACCGTGGAGACGGAAGCCGAAATACGGCTATGGAACGTCAATGTTCTACATCTCAGCGATGAGCTACCTCTATCCCTGAGTCAAACGCAGGTGCGGGGTCTCTCTGTATCTGACCTGGGTGTTGCCGGTATCAGCGGAACAGCAACAATCGACTCACCACAATTCGAATTGAAGTTGGGGGCTCCCGGCTTTGCTCCAGATGGGCGCTTGAGCATCCAAGTCAGCAATCTGGAGGTTGGAAATGAATCCTTCAAAACATTTGGTGCAAAGGTGACGGCGAGTGGTGGGAAGATCAGCCTGCCAAAGGTCACTGCTACCAGTGATGGAGGGGCTGAGCTTTCGGGTAAAGGTAGTTGGGACCAGACGCGCGAAGTGCTCGATGTAGACTTGGCAGCGGAGAAGGTCGACTTGACGCGATTGGCCGTACTCAATGGTGTTCCAATAAGAGGAGTGGTTAGCGTTACAGATTTTGCAGTGTCTGGAAGTCTGAACCGCCTTGGAGTCTCGGGTCGTCTCACGTTTAAGGACTTCGGATACTCTGGTATTCAACTGGGCGATGCCACGCTCTCTTTCAAACGACCGAAAGGCGGTTCAAAAGTAAGGGTCACGTCGTCGAAGTTTTTTCCATCAATGGAGCTGAAGCGAGGTGAGCTAACACTAGACCGTAGCGGTCTTCCACGCACGCTAGTAGCGCAAGTGGCCGCGCATGGAACCGACCTGTTGTCGGTGCTCCCTGCCTTGAAGGATGGATTGGCCCGGGCGAATATCGACCGTGGGATCGTGCTAGTTGATGTTCCGATCACCGGGAATAGAGACTTTCGCTTGATAGCCGACCTACCGGACGGGGCACTGAAGGTGAGGCTCTCTGAGTCGAGTCCGATGGTCACCAATGATGGTTCCCTGTGGGCGAGTCTCATTGGCGACCAAGTGAAGATCGATCGGCTGGTAGCGTCGGCGCGTGGACAGCGTTTAGCGACCTGCGGCAAGTTGAATTTGTCCGGTCGCGTTGCGTTGGACGTAGCAGGCAGCCTCGAGCTGGGTCAAATAACAGGCTTGGATAAAGTAGTAAGCGATTTGGAAGGCCGTCTCATTACTGGTGGCGACGGCCGTGCAGGAGGAAAAGACCCGTTTGATGGATCTTGCTTGATGTTTTCCGTTCAGCCAGATGTGCGCAGAGAACTGGGTAATCCGCAGGGATTTCTTCGGATTCAGAATAATCTTAGCGCGCCGACATTCGCCGGCTCTGTCAGTTTCGAAGGGGTTCGCATGATTCCGAGAGGATTCGGGCGAGAGGTCACTATCGATTCGGGTGTGATGCATTTGCGTAAGTCAAAAGGCCTACAAGGAGCTGTAGAGCTAGAGATTCCGTCAGATGCGCCGTTGCGCGGCACGATTGATGAAGGCGCGTTTCAGCTAACGGGTCTGGCAAAATTACCCCCGGTCGCGACGCGCGAACAGCTGCAGCATTGGTTACCGGATACGGGATATATCAACTTTAGTGGGACAGACCTCTACTGGGCAGAACCCAAAGAGTACCGTGTGGTATTGGACCCGAAGTTACGCATGCGCTTTGCTAATGTGTGGCAGCCGGATGAGGAAGAGGATATGCGCCTTCGGTCCTCTAATAGTGAACCGCGTCCGGAACCGTCACTTTCACTATCTGGCACGATCTCAGTTCCGGAGGGTAGCTATTTCGAGTCGTTTACTCTGCTCGCACGCTCTATTGGTTCCGTCCTACAGCGTCGAGAAGTGGATGGACCGTCCAAGTCGATTACAAAGTCTTTTCCGCTTCTCCAACGCCTAAAATTTGATGACTTCAAGGTCAGTGGTCAAAACCTTGTCGTTCAAAGTGATTTCGGCGTGGGGAAAACCGATCTCGATACCCGCTTTAATTTTGACGTGCGTGGGACATTGGAAGATCCGCGGCTGTTCGGATTTCTCGATGTGACAGATGGAACGCTTACGTATTCTGTCTTCCGTAGAGTGTTTGAGGTGACTCGTGGTCGTTTGGACTTTGATGGTCCAGCGACCCGTCCCAAACTCGATATCTTGGCAGAAACATCCATTGAGGCACCTCGCGCAGGTGCCGGTAGGCAGGATGACGAATTTGAAGACTACTCCGTTCAGGTTGCCGTCACGGGGCGCATACCTGATTACAAGCTCACTCTGTCTTCCAAGCCTACGTTGCCCGAGATCGACGTTCAGTACTTGATCCTTCTCGGAAAAACGAAGCAGCAACTATCTGATGAAGGGTTCGGTCAGAGTTCACTTGAATTAGTATCGGCCGACATTGGTTCGCTGGTGTCCCAATGGATCGAAGCGCCCTTCTTAGATGAAGTGCGAGTCCAACCGACGGTCGGCGGCGGTGGTCGTATTGAGGCAATACTACGGCTGGGTCGAAGCATCCGGATAGGTCTCGTGGGCCGGCAAGAAGGCGGGGTGACGTCATATGACGCGCGCTTTCGCCAGAAAATCCGGGACAACCTCCTTCTTGAGGCGATTCGTCGTGGACGGGGAGAGGATAATCGTGAACGTCAGCGCTACGAGGTGCAGCTCAAATACACTATTCCAGTTGATTAGCCTGCATATCGGTGCTGTCCATGATGGCATTTCGAACGGACATTGAAGGTAGGATCGATGGGAGAAAAGTCATACGGCAGAAGGTCACATGGATAGGGAAGTACGGGGGCTTTAGTGTCTGAGTTGGCTCCCCGAGACGTATTAGGCGATAACTGAGGCGTCGTTTTTGCCGATTTATGTAAGTTCACGATACTCAGTGGCAGATTGAAGGCTAGGGCGACGCGACGCGCTCCGAGATGGATGTGTTGTTGGAGCGTAGGCACCATGATTAACCATTGGACTTGGTAATAGTACCAGCGAGGCAATACAGCACCCGTGCCCAATACGAGCCACGCACCAGATGACAGGTATCCAGCGCACTGTACGGGTGCGATTGGGGCATCCGGCCGAGGGCTGGAGCTCGGTATTATCCGTCTGCACAGGCCTCATTTCGGGGGGGGGTTACGGGTCAGCGTGATAATGTTAGGTCTGGTGTTTGCCCCGCTTGCCAGTCAGGCGAGTGACCACCCATGTCAAGGGTTACCCATTTCTGACGTGACGCTGGAGGGGTGCGAGTCGGATTGGTGCTCCGCAGCGTCGGAAACCAAGAAGCTCTTGGGCATGACGGATCTTTCGGTGGGAACAGAATGGACTGAATCGAGGCTGAGCAACGCGCGTGCCCGGCTCGAGAAAACAGGTTTCTTTCGAGCGGTCGAGGACCACTGCCAACTGTCCGATGATGGGATATGGACGAAAGTACTAATACGAGTCTTCCCGAATCGATTTGTTCGTCATGTCAAAATCAGCGGTAATAGCGCGTTGTTTGATAGCGACATCATGAAACGAATGTTCCTCCGGCCGGGGGTGGCCTTCAACCCAGGTGACGATGTTGGCGTTGAGGAACGGAAGAGGCAAGAGCAGCTTATTGAGCGGCGGTATGTTCGAGAGGGCTTCGAAGCGGCGAATATAACCATCACTTGGGAGCTGGTTGGTGGGGATGGTGTCGACCTTTTTGTTGAGGTTATTGAAGGGGAGCGAAAGAAAGTTTCGGCCATTGAAGTGATACAGAATGTGGCAGATGAAACTGGCGTGGAAAGTGAGATCGATGGACCGCTTCTTGACGATCCCCTGCCGTTTGGCCCTTCATTTCGTTGTCCACGCTTTTCTGCCCGGGATATACGTCGTGCGAGTCGGTTGTCTAGCGGTGATGCGCTGACCAAGCGTCGAGCTCGTAATGCACGTCAGGCTGTACGTCGTTACCTACGGTCGCACGGGATCGTAGAGCCTAAAGTGGAGGTTGCATACGACGACACAAAGCGCCGAACTCGGATCACGGTGGGCTGGAAGCGCTGTTGGCATATTCGGTTTTTGACGCGGTACGACGCAGCACCGAACCGTAAGGGATATGTCGAAACATCAGATAGTGAGCTTCTGTCGCGACTTACCTTTGCTGAAAGCGGCTCATTCGACTTGGAAGAGTCTGAACTCTCACGATACGCATTAGAGAACCATTACCAACAGAATGGATATCTGTTCGCCAATATTGAGCTGGATTATCGAAAAGCCCCCCGCCGATCGAGGGTGGGTGTGGTCGGTGTGATCACGTTCCGAGCAACCCTGGGATATCCGGCAGAAATCCGGGAGATATCGTTCGAAGGTAATTCACATATTACTGACGATGAGCTCCGCCAGCTCATGAAGACAAAGACGTACGACTTCTTTGGGACGGGCGGTTATTTGTTAGTTGAGCAAATGTTCGGTGATTTAGCCGCTATCGAAGATGCCTATCGGCAGCGAGGGTTTTACCGAGCTAGGCTCTTGCCGCAGCGTCCTTCCAGAACTGGCGAGTCGAGTACTACCGACCGGCTGACAGTGACTCGCCAGCTTGAAGATAATTGGGAGGTCTTTGATTATGCGTTTCAAGGACTCAACTTTCGTTTGCGGTCACCTGAGGGTGAAAGCGTTATCTATCTCAAAGCGGTAATCGATGAAGGTCCACGTTCAAAGGTTGGCGAGGTAAAGTTTTCGGGTCGACCAGATGATGAGCTGGCAGAGCTACGCCGCAAGCTTTCGGTTCAGCCAGGGAAGCCATATTCGCCTCGGGCGCTCGCTCAGGACTTAGTGTCCATCGATGAATTTTATCAGTCTCGCGGCAATCATGAACTTCAGGTGAACGTCAAATGTATTGGCTGGGAAGGTCGTGCACTAGCTCAGACATGCGGACGGCGTGGTAATGAGGTGTGCAATCCAAGCGCTTGCGATTGGCGTACTGTGCAGGCCGGTAAAGTCGATTTGATAATTGAGGTCGTTCCAGGGCCTATCGTTGTGGTCGGTGAAGTATTCGTGCGTGGTAACCATCGTACGAAAACCGAACTCATTATGAAGTTTCTACCGAAGCCGGGTGACCCTCTGAGTCAGGTACGGCTCGATGATGCTGAGCGCCAAATCCGCGCCCTCGGTGTATTTGCTGAGGTCGAGGTGAAGCTTATAGGTCTTGATGAAGTACCGGTTCGTCAGCAAGCTACTGTCGTAGTTCGAGTTCAAGAACGGCGTTCTCAGTTTGTCGAGTTACGGCAGGGAATTGAAACCTTAGTAACTCGTCAAGATGAAGCCGGAGTGCCTGCGGTAGGAAGTGCGATGTCTTCGTCTTTAGCTGCAAGTGATTCTCTGCTGCTCGGACCCACATCAGCAACTCCGCTGAACATCCCCAACTTCCTTAATTTCGCTGGAGTTGCCTGGAGGGATATTAACTTTTTGGGTCGAGCGCTCGAGCTACGACTGCCATTGAAATACGGCTTTTCCTTGCCGGAAGATTTTTCTGATGGAGATGCATGGGTAGACTCTGTGACCCGTCTCATCGAGTTTTCGCCCACGCTATTCGAGCCGAAGCTTCTCGGAACAGATATTTCAGCCAGTGGGAGTATTTTTATTCGTTACGATCGCGCCACGCTTGATGTGGACGAGTTTGAAGTGGGCGCAACTACTTCTTTGATTTTTCCCATCACTGACCGGTTTCGCGGCACCTTTTCTCTCACCGGAAGTGGTATCAAGGTCGGCAGTGCTTGCGCAACGTTATCGGACTGTAGCCCACTTCGGCTGCCACAGATTTTTGATTTGCCGGGCGAGTTGCCTCTCGACCCAAAGGTCGAATTTGATGTCACCTTTGCCTTGGATTATCTCGATAACCCAATTCATCCCACGCAAGGGTTCGCTGCAGGAGCTCGACTAAGCTACATCTATGCATTCAGTGACCTTTCAGCCGCACAAGACCGTTCTCAACGTGTTTTGGGTAATTATCTGAAATGGGAATTGAGCCTGACTGGTGTAGTCAACATTCGTAAGTTTCTCATTATTGCGGCGTACTTTCGGTATGCCGATAGTATTAGCTTCGGAATTGCCCGAAGACTCCCATCCGAGGAACGCTACCGCCTCGGCGGGCTATTTGGTGTACGTGGTTTCGCTGATGGCCAGATATCTCCAGTAGATGAAAATGGGGACCCATTACCTGGCTCGCGACAGAGCGGCAACTCGCTCATTATGGGGACATTGGAAGTTCGCCTACCGATGCTGCGACGAAGCTTTGGCGAACTGTGGTTGGGCGTATTTCTCGACTGGGGTGGAATCGCAGAAAATGTGACTGAATTCAGGGAAGAGTCATTTCGACTCGCTCCGGGTATCGGAATCCGGACCCTCATTAGCGGCATTGCAGTTCGCTTTGATGTGGGTTTCAATCCCTTTAGTCGGTGCCGGCAAACAGACGATGGGAGTCCTCCCCGTGATCCCACCGAAGGCACATGTAACGCGGGCGAAGAGCCGATTTACCAAACGGAATTCGGTTTACTTTACACGTTCTAGCGTGCTTCGAGGCCGCTTATGGCTGATGCATAAAGGCCGCGGCGCGGTACCCAATCATCATACTTGGAGCATTGAGTGCCGACACTGGGGTCCACGGTATCGCCGATGCATCCGCAACACGTAAACCACGCACTCCTCGGACCTTGAGCTCAAGATCGGCAACGTGTGTTTCGGTTTCTCCCATCGCGCAGGTGCCAGCGAAGTGGTAGGTCGTAATCGTGTTCTTTGCGATATACTTTCGGATCGCTTTATCGCTTTGCACACGCTTACCCGGCATTAGCTCGGTGGCACCACGTTCTTGTAGTGGATCGGAATAACCAATGCTGCGCGCGAGCTGGACACCTTTGACCATCGTTTCCATGTCTTCCGGATCTGAATAGTAGGCGGGATCTATCAGTGCTTGCCGCCTCGAATCTGACGATTGAATGCGTAGACTTCCCCGGCTCTTGGGTTTTCCGAGAATCAAGACAATGCCGAATATCCGATCAGTATAGGCTTGCAGCGCTCGGATTTTAAAAGCAGCACCTACCATTCCCCGCACCATGGAGCGTGCCCTTGGACCGTACATGGCGTGCGGGACCACCATGGGTGGGAGCATGCGTTGAATCATATGGCGCATGGCCGATTTTGCCGGCCAATAGACATAGCAAGTGTCACTCTGGTGCGTCGGTAAGTCGGACTCCGTATTCGTTCGGAAGAAGCTGTAGAGTTGCGGATAGATACAATCGACCTCCTCCCGGCTTTTGAAGAAGACGGGTACATTAGGGTGGTCATGCAACCCCATTCCTACTTGTGGTCTATCCGCCACGACCGGGATGTCGAAGGAGCGTAGAAGGTCCGATGGTCCGACCCCGCTCAATTGGAGTAATTTCGGTGTCTCCAGTGCGCCGGTACAGAGCACGATTTCGCGAGTAGCGGCGACCTCGAAAGTATCGCCGGATTGTTCGAAGCGTACTCCAGTCGCCCGTTGTCCTTCGGAAAAAAGAATGCGTTGGACATGGGCAGCGGTGAGCACCTCCAGATTTGGTAGTGACCCTCTGTCTTTGATGAATGCCACATATGAACTGCGTCGGTTGGTACCCTCGTAGGACATCCACTCGTAGCCGATGACGTTACTGAGATCGCCATTATTTAGGTCAGGTCGATGGCGAAAACCTTGCGTCTCCGCGGCACTGATACATGCGCTCGTCCAGTCGGTCGGTGGCCGCCGATTTGGGCGGAGAATAGATTCCACTGCTTCGAAATCTGGTACGACGTCATCCCATTTCCAGCCCGTTGGCCACTCGTCGTAATCGAGCTTTGACCCTCGGGTGTACACCATGCCATTGACCGACCCGCTCCCGCCCAAGACTGTACCGGTTCCAGCGTACACGCGATTTTTCGCTGCATGAGGCTGTGGTGTACTGAAGCGCTCACCCATCACGGAATCATTAATGAAGGCTTCCTTGTACCCATCTGCAGCCAGTGTCTCCGGGTGGTCTTCTGCTGATGGGCCTCCTTCTAGCAGTAGCACCTGTACTTGCGGATTTTTGGCTAACTCAGCGGCAACGATGCACCCGGATGAGCCGCCACCTACCACGATGTAGTCGTATTCTGTTCTCATAGTCCGAGTAGCCGCTTCAAAGCGTTCAGTCTGTCTTTCCAGGTACTGCTATAAATGAGGTCAATGACCCCGCTGAACGTTCCATAATCCCGTTCTTTCACCGGAAAGATGATATTGGGCTTATGTATGGGAAATCGGTCGTCCATCACTGCTTTGACATTGCACATCGACCGCAGGCCATCGCGTCCGTTCATACGTCCAAACCCTGACGCTTTTACTCCGCCAAACGTGAGGTCTTGAGCCATGTAGGTAATTCCGCCAAAGTCATTAATTGCGGTCATGCCCGCATCGAGGGACTGAGCGATTCGCTGCGCCCTCGCATGGTCTTTGGAGAATACGGATGAGCCGAGGCCGTATGGTACTCCATTGGCGACCGTAATGGCGTGGGCATCATCTTCAGTCCGTATTAACAGCATAATCGGACCGAAGATCTCTTCATTCGCTATGTCCATATCCGGCGTTACATCCGCCAATATGGTCGGCTGGTAGTAGTTACCGAGTTCTGAAAGAACCCGTTTTCCTCCCGTAACCAACCGTGCACCTTGGGTGAGTGCTCGATCGACGGCGTTTTGTATGAGGTCAAGCTGTACCGGAGTGACAATTGCGCCGATGTCGGCCAGCTCGTCACGGCCGGGTCCTTGCCGGAACGCTTGCACCAGTTCCCCCACACGCATCTCAAACGCATCGTAGATGTCCTTGTGCACCAATAGACGTTCGGCGGCGACGCAGTTTTGACCCGCATTGATGAAGCAACCCGCTAAGCTCGCATGCACCGCCTGTTCTAGATCGGCGTCATCGCATACAACAAATGCATCCTTTCCCCCGAGTTCCATCACCACTGGAACGATTCGCTCGGCGCTCGCTTCAAGGACCCTTCTTCCGTTACCGACCGAACCAATAAATAGAATGGTGTCTACTGCTGCGCGGGCCAGTGCAGCTCCCGTCTCACCATAGCCATAGACTCCCTGTATTAGATTGGGATCATAACCCGCGTCGGATAGAACGTGCCGAAAGCCATCGATGAATTGTCGGCTAGACCAGCTCACCCATTCCGACGGCTTTAGAACGACGGCATTTCCTGCCATGAGCGCCGGAATGATGGGATTCGCAACGTTTTGGAATGGATAATTCCAGGGGATAATGGCCGCCACGACCCCCAGTGGATGGAATTCCAGGCGCGCGCGCTTGTGGACGAGTAAGCCGGACGACATTTTTTCTGGCTTGAGATGCTTGGGCCCATTTTTTATCATCCAGCGAAACTTCTCGCATGCTGGCCAAATTTCGCCCACCAGAGCATTTTCCCGAGTTTTTCCCGAGTCTCTCTGCACGGCTCGGCAAATGTCGTCTTTATGTTGCACGGTGTAATTCAGCAGCAACCGCAACACCCGTGCGCGTTCTTTTAGTGACGTTTTCTTCCACTGCAGATGTGCCGCTCGTGCGCGGTCGACCGCAGCGTGTACTGCGTCAGGGGCATCGATAGGTATTGAGCCCAACGATTCATGGGTTGCGGGATCAGTACAAGGAATCACACCTTGCGGCGAAACAACGTCTTGTGAAATCGGAATTGACATTCTGATTTTCGGCACTAGCATTCCGACCCATAGCATGTCAACGCAATCTACCAGCATGGAACCCGCTCGGCTTACACTACGTGAACGCAAGCGGGCGCTGTATCGTACGGTCATATTGGATGCAGCTGAAGCGGTGTTTGCTGCTGATGGGTACGATGCAGCACAGGTTACGCATATCGCCAAAACGGCGGGCGTATCGCTGACTACCATGTACAGCGTGCTACCTTCTAAGTGGGAAATATACCGCGCCGTCAACGGGCGCCGGCTATCACAGCTGATGAAGAACGCGCAGGGAATCGTTGGCGATGGCGCGAGTGCACTCACTACTCTTTTGGCCGGCGTACGAATGCAGCTTGAGTTTTTGATGTCGCATCAAAACTATACATGCATCCAGCTGCGAGATGTCGCTGGGTGGTCCACTGTTGGTGCGCAACGGACGCCGGAGCAAGAGCAGGGATTGAGGTTTGGGCTCCAGCTATACGCAGGCCTGTTTCGACAAGCCATAGAGGATGGTGTGTTTGTCGAGGAGGATCCGGAAGTCATGGCGCGTATGGTCATTGCGAATCAGCAGGTTCGTCTTGCACTGTGGGTTGAACGCGGCTGTAAGCAAAACATGGCTGAAGTCATACACGGGATGTTGCGTCAGTTGATTCGCAGCTGGTCTCGGCCGGAATGCGTAGAGCGGCTACTTGAGCAGGTACAGAGTTGAACCACCATCTTACTGTGTCTCGGGTCGAGCAGCATGGAGCGTCATGTATTTCGTTCGAAATGGACGCACCATTTACCTGGGAAGCGGGCCAATTCGTGCGCATCACCAAGCCCGACTCCGAGGTAGAGCGTTGCTACTCGATCTCAAGTATTCAACCTCCGCTACGTCTCGCGGTGAAACGGGTCCCAGGGGGGCAGCTTTCGAATTGGCTAAACGACCATCTCAAATCCGGCGATATCTTGGAAGTGTCGAGTCCGGCAGGCGCTTTTACACTCCGGCCTGGTGAACGACCAGTGGTACTGATTGCGGGAGGCAGCGGTATTACGCCAATATTGTCGCTTGCTCAGGAGGCTATGAAAGCGGGTCGAGTAGTTCATTTATTTTACGCGAGCCGTAGTCCTGAGGAAGAAATTTACCGCGCACAGGTGGATGCGTTGTCCCACTCCCCAGTATTCCATCTTCAGCGACATTATGATTCTGAGCATGGACTGCCGACTCAGCACCATTTGGCGTCCTACGCCGATATGGAGGCGGACTTCTACTTATGCGGTCCTGGGCCTTTGCTCGCCCTGAGTGAACGTGCTCTAGAGCATCAGGACCGCGTTTTTGTCGAGCGGTTTGTTGGTAAAGCCAGGACTACAGTGGACGTACTTGAGCCGACCCAGGCTCCAGCTACATTCAGTCTGTGGCTCGATGGACGGTGCCGTACAGTGCCGTATGTGCGTGGACGTACTCTTTTGCAATGCGCGACTGATGCGGGACTAAAACCACGTTCGAGTTGTGAATCTGGTTTCTGCGGCTCTTGCATGGCTCGTGTGAGGCAAGGTGATGTATTGATGCGCAGTTCGGAGGCACTGACAATGAATGATAAAATGGGGGGAATGGCCCTCCTTTGTCAAAGCATACCTGCGACGCATGGGCCGTTGGAGGTAGACGCAGATAATACGTCTTTCCGCTTGTCGAAACGGCAAGGTCTGAAACCGGGGCACGCTCGATTCGCATTCGCAGCCGCGGTCATCATCATGGCGGTGGGAACCGCAATACTAAGGCTTACATGAATATTCTTTACGTCATTTTGGCGAGCTACGTATCGGCCGGCGTGGCCATGGTCGTGTTGTTCTTCGCTTATCGCTCAGCAGCAGCTCAGCCGTATTTGATTAGCGACAATGCCCATCGTTCTAAGAGTGACCGCGAGCTTTATCAGTTAGCAGCAATTAATATGTTGTTCTCGGTTACGCTCATTTTTGGCATTTTGTTTGGCCTGAGTGAATGGATTTATTATGAGCATGCAGTGCCTTTATGGCGTCACTTCCTAGAAGCGCTCACTGTCATTTTAATCTACGATTTTGGCTATTACTTCATGCATCGCTACCCATTTCATGAATGGGAGATCCTTAGAGGCGTACATGCAGTGCATCATGCTGCTCGCAACCCACGGGTCATTGATGCGATGCTGCTTCATCCAATCGAGGCGGCGATGGGTCTGTGCCTGTTTTTTGGGACAATCGCTTTAGTGGGTGGGATCCACATCGTGACGCTTGGCGTTTTGTTTTCTACGTATACGGCTTTCAATGTGCTCAATCATGCAGGGGTGGACGCGCCGACATTTCCTTTCAAGACGCTCGGCGTTCTGGCCCGGAAGCATGATAGGCACCATCACAGTATGCGTAGTGGGAACTATGCGTCGATTACCCCGTTGCCAGATCTAATTTTTGGAACGGTGGAATAGCGCAGTAGTCGACTAAACACACCCAGTTATTCTCAAGATGACCTCATGGGACCCGTTCCATCGGTGGTGGGAGAGGAATTCGGCCCATATCTAGCGTCATGTTGAGTAGCGTTCCGATCCCTCCAGCAGAACCACTTGACTGCTTGTAAATTCGGCAGTCGAAGTGAAAATGGTTTCTATGAGCTTCGTTGAAGTCGGGCGTCAGTAGCGTAGTAAATACGTGCGCGCGGCGAAGCCGGTGAATGAGTGCGTGTAAGAATGTGTGAGCAGCCTGTCCTTTGCGTGTAGATTGGGGCCCCCAATGCGTCTTCACATCGACTAATCCAAAATCGCTTACGTGGAAGCTGTGAACGTCTAGTGCATTACCGAAGCTATGCTCCGACTGTCGATGCTTAGCATCCCGGAGGCGCCGACAGCGGTACGCGCCCAGCATCCGGATGTCGGTGATACGAGCATTGTTCCCAAAGACATCTTTCGCTGTTTGTTGAGCTAGTATCTCAAACTGCGCTACCGCCGCAGCCATTCGGCAGCTCAAAAGTAAGTACGACGAGTACCTAATAGAGCCCGGGCCAGTGCGGTAACGCACTGCCTGTGGGACGTGGCAATACATGTCTTTATGTCCCGATAACCGTAGCCGTTTTATCTGACCTCGGTTCAGGCGGACGTAATCCTCTAGCTGAGCCTGTGCAAGTGTTGCCTCACAGTTGGCGAGCGGAATCGCGGCCCAGGGGGTATTGGTCGTGGAGAAGTCCGCGGGTGGACTGGCTCCGGCCAGTATGATGAATGCGGAGAGCGTGTAAAACATCGAGATGCGCTGTTCAGTCAGTCTGTTTCGCTGGTAGTCATGGGTCCACCAATTCTTTAGAGTGAGAGTCAGTCAAGTGCTTGAGCTTGGTCTTTCGACTCAGTCCACTTCACGGAATTGGGGTTCCAGCGAACCCTGCTTCAGCTGAATACTCAGTTCTCCATCGAGAAATTGTCGTAGCGGTTGACCGACTAACAGGCCTCTCCAGCCTTCCAGCAGCCGGGGTGGATTGGAATCGAGCGTCCCCTCCAAATGGCCATGAGCTAATTCCTCTAGCAGGGCAGATGTACCAACAGTGGCTGGGGCAATCCGCTCTCGTCGGCACAGCGTCTTCAAAAGTGGCTTCAGGAAGTCAACGGCTAATTCACCTTCAGGTGTAAGACGTAGTTTCCGTATGTTTTCCTGAGGCTTTACCGGATTTCGTAATCCGTGTGCAACCGCTTCAAGTATCTCACTGCTGGATCGCTTCGCTTCATTGGGGTGAAGTCCTCGCACGCGTCGAAGGTCGTGCGAGTGTCGAGGTTTCTGCTTTGCGAGGGCAACCAGCGCATCATCTGAGAGAACCCATTTTCTCGGTATATTCCTGTCTTGAGCTGTTTTTTCACGCCACAAAGCCAACTCACGAGCGGCGCCTTGCTCCTTTGGAGGTAGTCCTCGGGCTCCTTTCACTTTCTTCAACAGCGTTCGGTCGTTCACTTCGAATCGGGTTGGATCGAGTTGAAGGGATTGTTCCTCTTTGACGACCTCTAGTCGCCCGCATTGCTCA
>PKDL01000116.1 GCA_002863065.1 Pseudomonadota bacterium | reverse complement strand
CGCGACGCCTGAGATGTGCATGGCCGAGTAGCCTCTTCAGGGGCACGACTTAGTGCCCCTGAACCTCCTCACTCGTCGACGAACTGTCTGTCCGCGCTTTCGCCTAAGCGCAGCTACCTGCCCTCACAATTGCAATTCCTGCCGTAGTAGCCGACAACAGGGGCTATGATCGGAAAAGCGAAAACCTCGATAGCCAGAAATATGCACAAGCTTACTCTCATTTACACGGTACTCGCGCTGGGCGGATGTGCATTCTTCGAAAAAAGCCTGGACACAAATTCAGGCGGAGACCACGTGAGAGGAAAAGCTAAGCCCATCGAAATTGGTGTTACACACGACGACCACGTATCCGCTTACGGCGGAGACCACACCGACTGGAAATCATTTTCGCTGCCTGACGCGGCGCTCCTTGAGGTACATGCCTACTGGGACAATCCAAGTATACAAGCGGTCGTGAATGTCCGCGATCAGTTCGGTGGCCGAATATTTGAGCTGAAGCACAAACAGGGCAGGCGCGAGGATCATTGGACCGACATCCGAATGCGAGACGGCGAATTTTATCTCGAAGTGGTCGCCAAGCGAGGAGCTAGTGTCTATACGCTCGAACTGAAACAAAAAGGAACTAGCTCCGGAGTTCAGAGCAACGATATTGATGCACCGGAATAAATATCTTCGGGATATGCGGAGCGGATTTCGGCTGCATCCAGACGAACGAGTTATCGGTACCCTGACTCAAGATCGTGCTGTGAAGGATATCAGGTGCCGTTGACATCAGAAATATCAGCGTGCTACCTCCTTATGGCCAAAAGAAATGACTTTTGTAGGCGTAAACAGCGTCGTAAAGACAGCCGATCCATCAGCCGGGGCTCCTCGGTTCGTACGCGGAGGGGCGGTTCGATGGCGCTCAAGACTGGCGCGAAGCTGAAAGGCGCTTGCGATGGAGCCGGATGAGCCAATTCGAGGTCATCAGGGACATCAACGAGACCATGAAGGAACTCCTGAAAGACGCTTTCAAGGAGAAGGGCTTCACAACTGTGACGGTAAGCACCGATCGGCCCAAAAAAGACAACATCAAGAACATGCCGACAGTCAACTGCTACCTGTACCATGTGGGTTTCCATCCCGGCTACAAAGAGCGGACAGACAGCCTAGTGTCGTCGTACGACCGGCAGGGCAATATCGTCGAATACTATCAAGACGCGCCCGTTTATCTCTTCGCTCATTTCATAATTTCCGTATGGGGAAACTCGCCGGGCGAGGAAAGCTTGCTGCTAGGCCTGGCAATCAAAACGTTTTTGGAGCACCCTATCCTGGACCAGACAACCTTGAAGGGGGATTCGTTTTATCCAGATGACAAGCTAAATGTGTATCCAAATCTCCAAGCAGACTTCAACGATACCTTGTCATTCTGGAGAAGTCTCAACGAGGAACTTCGACCGGCTGTATACTATTTCGTACGGTTTAGGATCGAGTCAGATAGAAAAACATCCGAAGTGAAACGGGTCGTACAGAAGGACCTGTCACTACGATGAGAGCAGTTTTTACAAGTAACCTAACTCGGAGCAAGGGTTCCGAGCACAGCGAGTTTAGACTAAGAAGGGCAGATAGAGGAGGATTGTAGGATGGCGACTTCGTACTTGTCTCCAGGCGTATACGTCGAGGAAGTGGACCGTGGCACTAAGCCGCTTGAGATGGTTGGTACCTCAACCGCTGCCTTCATAGGCGAAGCGAATATTGGCCCAGTCAATGAGCCAATCTTCTGCACCAACTGGTCGCAGTTCACCAAACACTTTGGGGACTTCAACAACTCAGAATACCTAGCGCATGCTGTGTACGGATTCTTCAATAATGGTGGTGGCCGCTGCTTCATTTTAAACGTTGGGTCTAACGAGGACCAAAGCGATAGCAAGAAGCCTTCGAGTAAAGCGGCACTATATATCGGAACCGATAACGGCCCAGGCACCAGAACCGGCCTAAAAGCATTCGAGGATATAGACGACGTCAATATCGTGTGTGCACCGGGTCAAACTGACCCAGCCATTCAAGATGCGGTACTTTCTCACTGCGAAAACATGCGCTACCGCTTTGCGATTCTCGATTCTCCCGAGACCATTGAGAAAGGCGGGGTAGACAAGCTTCCGAAGCCTCGAGATTCGAAGTATGGAGCGTACTACTTTCCCTGGGTGGAGGTGTACGACCCAATTCGTGGAAATATCTACATGCCACCTAGTGGCTACATGGCGGGAGTGTATGCCCGGTCCGATGGAGAACGAGGCGTACACAAAGCGCCAGCTAACGAAATGGTCCGTGGCGCATTGGGACTGAAATACAACATCACGCGTGGCGAACAAGACATTCTGAATCCGAAAGGAATCAACTGCATTCGAGAGTTCCCAAATCGCGGGATTCGAGTCTGGGGCGCGCGCACGATCTCCAGCGATCCAAGCTGGCGGTACATCAATGTGCGACGCCTCTTCAACATGGTCGAGCAATCGATCGAGCTCGGAACACAGTGGGTCGTGTTTGAGCCCAACGACCACCGGTTATGGAAGCGAATAACACGCGATATATCCGCCTTCCTGCTCCGTCTATGGCGACAAGGGGCCCTCTTCGGTCAGACTCCGGAAGAGGCTTTTTACGTCAAGTGCGACGAAGAGACGAACCCACCGGAGGTTATCGATGCAGGTCAGCTGATCGTTGAAATCGGTATGTGTCCGGTAAAACCTGCGGAATTTGTGATTTTCCGTATCGGTCAGATGCCCACCGGAGGCGATGTTTCCGAGTAACGGATCGTACGTCAGCTTCAGACAGGGTGGCTGGTACATAGTGCCAGTCACTCCCATCATTCTTACTATCCAGTACCGCTTTTCACCGCCTTACAACATGGGCCACGTTGACGCGCAGTTGCGCCTAGGCACAGCCCGTGACATCTTCAAGTCGCCTTAGGTCATCACTAGGAGGAAAAATGGCGTTTCAAACCGAGTTCGAGTTCACACTCCCGCGAGGATATGTGGACAAGGATGGCAACGTTCACAAAAAGGGCGTGATGCGTCTGGCCACTGCGAAAGATGAAATTCTTCCCCTGCAAGATTACCGCGTCCAAAACAACCGAGCATACCTTGTGATCATCCTGCTCTCGCGTGTCATCTCGAAGCTTGGGGATCTCAAATCAATTAACCCGTCCGTGGTTGAAGAGCTGTACAGCGCAGACCTCGCTTATCTTCAAGACTTCTATCGTCGTGTGAATGAAGAGGGTACGGCTTCAGTAAAAACAAAATGCCCATCCTGTGGCCATTCGTACGAGTTTGATTTGGGTACCGACTTGGGGGAATAGTCAGCTACCCCCTGGAGCGCATCTACCAGGAGGTAGCGTACATCGCCTATCACTTCCATTGGTCCATCGAAGACATCCTGGCCATGGAGCATAGAGAGCGGCAGATCTGGGTCAAACAAATCTCCGACATCAACAAAGAGATTAACAAAACCCGCAAGTAGCGAGTTGATGCCTCGCAGGTCGCTGAAGTCAAACCATCAAACTAAAAGTGATCCGAAAAGTGCATCCTTATGAATAAAACCCAGTGATAACAGTAATCTGGGGAAATCTAAGCACACTTATCCTCCATATTCGTCAGAAGGTGTAAAACTAGCCACTACTCAGGCCGAGAAGACTGGTATACTGGCACTATATTGGTCGTTTTAAAGTAGCACGGTTCTTGCATCGATAAGCAGCGCGACTTCGGCTAGTGTCGGATCCGGACCCAAAACGCATACTGGTGGTAGGTAGCCCCTACCACCCATGGTCTACAGACCGGGGACATGCGAACCCATCAGGGTCCAACGACACCAGAGGAATCGCATGAACCGGAATAGGAGTCCTTCTTGCAATTTCGCCCCCCTGGCATTTATCCAGCAACACGCGACCGCCGCTACACACCCGTGCAAATGGTCAAAAGCGGTGTTGTGGGTTTCGTGGGAATCACGCAGAAAGGACCTACAAACACGCCAGTTCGACTCACTGATACCGATCAATTTCGGGATATCTTCGGTCGCCTACCATTCGATACCTATCTGGAAACAGCGGTAAAGGGGTTCTTCGATAACGGTGGTAGCGAATGCTACGTGCTGCGCGTCTGTCATCTACAAGAACGCGGACGAGGCGAAATAGCGCGCCGCGCTCAAGCAAGACTTCGAGATGCGAACGAGAAGCTCACGGTGCTCGTAGAGGCAAACAGTGAAGGTTCATGGGGCAATGATATTCGAGTGTCGGTGAAGCGACCTGAGGCTCGAGTCCAGACGTTTCTAACGTTAGACATGCACGCTGGGGATGTCTCGGCCACTATCCGCTCCACACACGGCTTCCGTCGCGGCACTGTGGTGAGGATTTATGACGATGAACACTCGGAATACCGCACCGTAACTGAGCTCGACGGAAAAACGATACAGTGGCGTCTCGATGCTCCGATGGAAAGACCGTTTAAATCCGGCGCACCGACATATATCGAACCCGTGGAATTTGAATTAGAGGTCGAAACCTTGGAACGCCGAGAGGTGTACCGAGAACTGTCCTTCGCGCCGAATTCAGACAACTACTTTCCCCGCGTCATAAATAATACATCCCGGCTCGTCCAAGTAATGGACATGCGTAACGGTTCATCTGTGTCAGAACAATATCCCGTCGAATCGCCAGAAGAATACCTGCAAGGCGGTACTGACGGGATATTCAACATAACCCCAGACGACTTTATTGGCTTGAATATAGGGCCAACTGAGCGATACGGACTGGCCGCGTTTGAAGCGATCGACGCAATCGATCTCCTGGCTCTACCCGATCTATTCTGGGCACACGAAAACTCATCTGGCTTCCGTACCCTAAAAGATGTTGAAGTGGTGCAACAAGCACTCGTATCGCAATGCGAACGTATGCGTAATCGCTTCGCAGTGTTGGACCTTCCAAACCATCGGGATTACGTGCAGGCATTGCAGTGGCGACTGCTCTTCGATTCTGCGTATGCCGCCTTTTACTTCCCATGGCTGGTTATAGAAGTGAACGGCGAAACTAAGCCCGTACCACCCTCCGGGCACGTCGCCGGAATCTATGCTCGCTGTGATGACTTGATGGGAGTCCATCGCGCACCTGCTAATGAAGCGTTAGAGGGGGTTTTAGACCTATCTCTACTCCTAACCGACAGCGATATCGGATACCTGAATCAACAGGGAGTCAACACGATAAAATCGTTTGCCAAGCGCGGCATGCGGGTATGGGGAGCGCGTACCGTCTCGTCCGACCCGATGCACCGATTCATAAACGTACGGCGGACTATCTCGGGTATTATCCGGGCGATGGAACGAAACCTTCAGTGGGTGGTGTTCGAGCCTAATGACATACGCCTTTGGAAATCCATTTCATACAGTGTGTCCTTCTTCCTTTTGGGTCTATGGAAGCAAGGGTATTTCCGTGGGCGCTCTCCTGAAGAGGCGTTTTACGTAAAGTGCGATGCAGAAACGAATCCACCAGAAATCAGGGAAGCAGGACAAGTCATCGTAGAGGTTGGTGTTGCGCCAGTGAGACCAGCGGAATTCATCGTGTTCCGGGTATCAGAAGAAAGTGCAGAGTTTGGGCCCGTATCAGAGTAATCCCTGCATTGATGCAGGAAAGGACATCCAATGTCAGTAAGCAAAAGCTTCTCGTCTGCTAATCAAGCCGCACAAGAATTAGGCGGTGCAGTCGGTGGACCTGTCGGTACTGCAATGGGAAAAGCCGCGCAGATGGGCTTAGGCGCAATGATGAGCCTTGCCATGGGCGGCCGTCGTGATCCCGATGTCGCGTTCAACTATATGGTTGAAATTGACGGACTTACGCTCGGGATGTTCACAGAGGCGAGCGGTATCAAGTGGTCGATGAATATCGATGAGGTCAAAGAAGGTGGTGTAAATAACCACCAACAACATCTGCTCGGCCGTGCCAAGTTCGACCCACTCGTATTGAAACGTGGATTCGTGGGTAAGGACTCGATGCTGTTCGACATGATGTATCAAACATTCGACCCCAACACCCCAATTCTCCGGAAGATCGTCCACATTGTCGTCTTGGCCCGCGGCGGTAAAGGAAGCGGAATTAGCGGCATGCTAGGTGGGAACGAAGTGGGCCGAATTAGTTTCTATAACAGCTTTGTACAGGAGTGGAGCGGACCAACATTCAATACCAAACAAAACGATGTCGCGGTCGAATCACTAACGTTCCGGTACGATTGGCTCAACTTCCACCCGGGCGGACCACTCGACCAGATGCTGGGAGCGGCCACCACGGCAGGCATGTCGATGTCTGGCGGCATGATGTCAGGGAAAGCACCGAGTATTTAGAAAGAACGCCATTAGGCTGCGTGTTGGGGCCATGAACACCAACACGAAAACCACTTCCAAGGACCGCTGAGCATCAGGGAGCGAGGGTATGGTTGATCAGGGTACCAAAACTCAGGACATGAGCGGATTACGCGCTGCAGAGTTAGCACGAGCGTTCCGTAATACACCTGAGTTGTGGATAGGGACCCTGCCCTCACAACTCGGAGACACCAGGCTCACAAATGAAGACGTAAGTGCGCTTCGCAAGACAAGTCGATTCACCACCGCCCTATACGCGTCTAAGTTCGAATTTCTCTTGAACAATGGATGGGATGACGCTGGCTCAAGCGGCTTAGTCAATGCCGTAAGCAACCGGTACCTGTCTAACGACCCAGCTAGCTGGACTATTGGCTCCGAGCCAGAGCTCACAAATGGTCTCACCCAGCCCAACCTGGCAGGAGAGCTTGGCAACTACGCGTTCTTCGAATTCGAAGATATGCCGACTCTTGCTCTCAACGAAGACGGTCTACGTTCCGAAGATGTTCGTGAACAAGTCGAACGGCGGCGTACTGAATCGCTATTCCAGGCAGAAGCAGTAGCCAGATTGACGCAGCGGTCCAGGGCCCAAGACCAGCCCATAAAACGGCGACCGGTTACCGCTGCAACAACTGCTCACTATCCGGCGGTTCTAGGTCGCGCTGGAACCACCTTTACCCCAGCTGCACTTCGCAACACACGGGTGCATACGCAACGATCCCGCGAGCGTGTACAGCAGCTTGCGATGGCGGGCAGTCGCGGTAATGCTATTCAGGGACTATGGCTTCCCTCATCAGCGTCAGCTCTGGGCAATGACTCAGAGGGGGTACCGACAAGTACGCATGTGCTCCTTGACGATCTGGCAGTATCCAAACAACACCTGCCAACACTGACGAGTGCGGTGGAAATAGCCCAGGCAGCCTTTGGTGCTCCCAATATGAAGCCGCACGAGAGCAGCAGTGGATCCAGTCGGCTTCTACCGCGAATTAGCGGTGTCTTTTCGCCCGATCGCATAGAACGTGCGCTCAAGGTGGTCACATTGGACCCGATACACCAAGCTAGTCGCTCGCTCGGCAGTGAAGTGAACGCAGTCCCCGGCTACCACCGCCTAATCTACGATGCAGCTGAACAAAGCTGGCTCGCCATTGAACCGGGTGAGTACGATACGGCGATGTCCGGTCCGTCATTACCTTCTTCAGGCAAACGGCTCTCATCGCAAGCAGCGCAAGCCTTTCAGATTGCAGAGGCGCTACCGCCGAATGCGTCAGTCAGAACCATCAGCTCGTTGGCTAATCCGCAACTTGACCCTGTAGACGCATCACCTGTTGTTGCACCAATCTACGAGAATGCGGATCTGGCGGCAGCGCTTGCTAGACAGGTAGCCCGCCACGCCAGCCGCACAAGCGTCATCGAAGCGAAAACCCTCAAGAGGGCGCACGCTGCGACCTCCACTGGAGCCGCATCTCTCGACACCTTAGTTCCAGCCGTCCACCACAACGCGCGCAGCAATGCAGAGGACGCGCGCCGCAACTATGAGGCTTGGCTACGAGGCGAAGGCGGGCGAGTCCAAGGGCGCTCCTCAACTGCAATCGAGCAGAATCAGATTCGAGGTATCGGTGGAGCGACTACCAATCGACCCGAACTATTTGTCTCGCAACTCATGCTTCGTAGACAGAGAAATGATTCTTCTTTGCTTGGAAAGCATGATGGAGCGACGTCAATTGCAGGCGAAGTCGGATATCAGACAACGTCGTGGGGCGGTGCCTATGATGACCCGACCGTTTACGTCTCATTGGAGTCAAATACTTATGCGGGGCCAGCGTTACGGACCGCCATGGGGCAAAACGCGAGCCATTCCCATCACATCGTTTCGATGCCGCTAAGTTCTCTGGCGCAGCTGCAAAATGCGACCACTCGCTTACAAGCCACTCCGGGAGACGACTCCGAACGGTACTCCAATACTGTAGGACCATACGGCGATAAAGTGGTGTTTAGAGGACTCGCCCGACGGGATGGGGCCACCATCAACCGAGAATCTGCGCAAGCATTATTGCAGCGGACCGAGGGCTTAGCTGACGAGATACGCCACGGACGCCGTTCGCTAACAACAGCACCGCTTGACTTACCTGCCCTGGCAAAAGCAGGCTTGGAAACCTCGGGCCATTACCATTACGAAATGTCGTACGGCTTGGATGCTGTACTTCTCGACCGTTCCGTCGATATTTTCGGTGCTGGCGGACACGTGGAAGTGAGAGACGGCCGTATACTTCAAGCGCGACCAGCGACACCGGCCGCCAGCTATCCGAACCGTCCGGCATCGCCTGAAAAAGTCCATCAAGCCCTCACCCAGCGCACATTATTACCAGCGTCGCGGCGTCTTCACGATTTGCGCAGTCACGAGCTCACCGAAGATGCAGCACAAAACGGCAACATCGTATCCGCTAGCCGTCGGGCGATATCTCAAGGACGAAGTGCAATCGAACGAGGCTACCCCGCGCTTTCATTGTCACCGGGAACGAGTCAACAATCGGAGACTCGAATAGACACACTATCTGTACCAGGCGCGGCGCTGTTGGCCGGTTCGCATGAGGCGGCTCTGTCTCTAATGCCCAGTCTTGCGCACAACACGATGCAGCGCGGACTCGATGGTGTGGCGAATATGACATCTGGGGGAGTCGGAACAGGCGGTTTGCTTACACGCCTCGCACAGCTCGCGGACCCAACAGACGCAAGCAGTCGGCAACAACTTTTCAGAGAACTTTCGGTGCTTGGTGTCGATACACCCGAGCTTTTACGCGCCGTCGAAGACGGAACAAGAAGACCATCGGATAATGCGTCATTTATGAGACGTAGTATGGAGACATATGCGGCAGCTACCGTACAACCCGACCAGTCGCTAGAGTCTGGCTCCGGTCCCTCTCTAATCTCTTCTCAACAACTCAAACTATCCGAGCGAATCGAATCCGAGATGTCTAGAGTTGCTGAAGCGCTCATTGGCGTGGGTGGTTCTGCTGCATCGGAAAATGTCATTCTCCGCCACGATTATTTCGGAGACTTCGCTCCCGCGGTACTACACCGGACGACAGCACCCGATTTGCTGCAGCACCTACTCGGTCTGAAGCCCGCACAACGAACGAGCTCCCTGGCCTTTGGAGCAGAACTGGGTGAACTGATGACACTCGGTCCAAATGGCGTAGGGAGCCGTAATTTAGCGCGGGCAGTAGCCACGGGAAAACGAAAAGCGTCGGCGGGTGCCCCGAGCCAGGCCAAACGCATCCACCAATCGACGAATGCCAGTCGCCGTCGGTTAGAGCGATTGAAAAACGAGGAGGCAGCCATAGCAGGCCGACTGCAATCGGAGGCCACTCGCAATAGAAACAGCAATAGAACCATATCGGAAGCAAGTACTTCTGAAACATTCGCTAATCGCGTAGCGCAGTCGGTGGCCAGCACTCTGCAGCCCCCGAACACGATGTCAGCCACCAGCGATGTGATGAGCTGGGACGGCGACACCATGACGTTGGCGGCCAATGCAGATATTAGCCTCGACAATGCCTTTGATATTCAGTCCCGACTAACACGCGGTGGTCTATCCGAACGAGTTAATCAATCGCTGCAACCGTGGGATGCTATTCCAACAACGTCAACATCCACGCTATCACATGGAGGTATCCGCTCCCTTGGATACGACTCCGATGCGCATCCCTTGGTGGCGGGTCTCAGAGAACCGGATACACCAGGTCCAAGTAGCGTCGAGCCCTTGGGCAACAGCCAAATCCGTGAGCTGCCAGCTCTGGCCAAAGCCCTACATGATGCGAGTGACGGTGTCCGTGGATTTAAAAGTATTGGCCATACGGCAGTTCGTAATGAACTCCAACGCCTCATCATGCAGAGAATGCCCGCTGGAAGTCTCCCAGGAAACTTGGAGTTGGCTCACTCGGTCCTAGACCGCGCAAACGGTGCATTCGCAGGGCTAGATGCGGGAATCTTACGTTTTCTTCGGTCGACCGCAGCACGCGGCGCAGACACAGAAACTCGTGAACTTCGCCCAGGGCTCGATGAGTGGCCCGACGACTCTCTTGAGATATTGCAACAGCATGGTTGGGGCCTGGATGGATCTAGCTCATCCGGAAGCCCAGCTGGAAACGAGCCACGGATACAACGGCTAGAGCGTAGGGTAAATGCTGCGCAAGATGCATATGCTCGATTAGCTCAAGCACGGCAGCAGGTGCAAACCGCGTCCCCTCGCTCGCTAGATTCAGTCGATTGGAACCTCGTTCAAACTGGTGCGGCCCGGGATACCCCCATGTCGGCTGACCTCGGCCGGCTTGGGACCACGATGGTCCGCTCACAGACTGTGCCTGAGGCTGACATGTCTTATGTCGCACCAGCAGTGAAAATGGTGGCGCAGCAAGCGCAGCTAAAGCCCACGCATGAACCCATGCGGACAACGCACTCTGCACCGGCCAATACGCCCGGGATAAAAAAGAAAAAGAAGGCCCAGAAAGTAGATATTGAGGCACTCGCCCGACAAATTGCCGGCCGTATTACCCGGCGCAATGAGCTACAGCGAGACCGCTTCGGTAGGAGCTGACAGTAGAATATCGGAGCCGCCTACCGAGGCGTTCCGTGAAAAATAAATGTGATGGGACAGCACATTGCATGGAGGAGAGTCTCAATGAGCGTGTTTGGCAGCTTGGCCGGATTGGCCACCACCGGGATCGACCTATTCGTCGGCGGACAGCTCACAAAAGCCATGTTGATGGTTGACAACGAAGATGACCGTTCGGGGATGCTGGGGCAGTTTCTAGAATTTCAATTCAACCCGGAGACTCTCAAGATAAATCGCGCGCAGGCGAGGACATCTACCCCAGTTATGGGGACACAAGATCGACAACAAGACCAGAACGCAGCTCCGCAGAATGACTCTACTATCCAGCTCTCGAATATTATTTTCGATACATACGAAAATAAACCGTTCGATAGTGTGTACGTGAAGTACATCAAGATGCTGGAAGACTTTGTCGGGTACGATCCGCATAAACACGCGCCACCAAATCTGGTGTTCACTTGGGGCCGCTTTACGACTGATTTATCGGCAGATGCCGCATTGAAGTGCAAGCTCGATAACCTAGATGTCGAATACACCATGTTTCTCAATGACGGTACGCCAGTGAGAGCCAAGGTAAATATGACCCTGCGTCTGGGACTTACCCATGAGGAACAGGCCGGAACAAAGTCGATGAGTTCACCGGACCACGCAAAGCTCGTAACGGTGAAACGCGGCGAAACGCTCTCGGATATTGCAGCAGCAGAATACGACAATCCTGGTGAATGGCGGAGAATTGCAACTGCTAACGAGATTGATAATCCGATGTCGATACCACCCGGAACGAAGCTTATCGTACCGCCTATCCTTAGCTGACGCTTAGATGAGTAATTGCGGAGGATACGGTGGTTCCGTACCAACAGGGATGCATGCGAGATAATGATGGCTGAAAGAAGGGGTAAGCGGCGATGACGGGTCAGAATATAGATGTCTGTAACCTTCTCGTGAAGATCGACGGGAAGGAGGAAGTCAAGGCCACTAGCACGAAAGCCTGGAAGACAACGAATGGTGTACACGTCACATCTCTCAGCATCGACATGAAACTCGATGCACCCGACCAGTTTGAGCTAAAGTTTATGGCCTCAAATGAGGGCGAACGCACCGTATTCGATCACGTGAAAGAGGGTGCAGAAGTCGAACTTGGATTTGGCTATGACAAGCCGATCCCGACATTATTCAAGGGCGAAATAATCTACGTTGAGAGCGAGTTTGACGCGCAAATGGGTTCTTTCGTAGTCATTCGCGGGTATGACTATTCCCATCGCCTCACTCGAGGGATGCACGCTAAGACTTGGGGCGATGGCAGCAGTGAGGACCAACAGTTCTCCGATGTCGCAAGTGAAGTTATCTCGGGTTCAATGTCAGGTGAGGGCGAGCAATCGGACGGACTATCCGCCGACCAGGTCGACGATACCGAGTTCAAATCTCGTTGGGTACCTCAGGCGATGACTACGAACTATGACTTCCTGAAATGGTCAGGCTCAAGCCTGGGTCGGGCGAGTAGTACGGAGCCTACCGATAGCAAGAAAGTATCCTTCCGTAAGTTAGACATAAACAGTGGCGCCGTCGCGACTATCTGCGCAGAAAAGCTTCAAGGCAGCAATCCCTTACGGACCATACGCGCCCGGTTTACTATCGCGACATATCCCAGCTACGCCAAGGTGCGCGTTCACGGCTGGAATAGCAAAGAGAAGAAAGCGTTCGTAGGTGAGGCTACGGCGGCATCCCCCGAACTGGATTGTAGCTCTGCGAATAGTGGCTGGACGCCGGGTTGGAGTGCCGCCGGTACAGCGCACTACGGTTCAGGTTCTTCGGGAGCAATTTACGAACGAGTGATGGAGTATTGCGAGTCGCAAGAGGAAGCCGATAAGCTCGCCCAAGGACTATTCGACGGATTCTCCCTTCGCCACTTCACGGGAGAATGCGATGTACAAGGGTGTCCCGAGATAGTACCCGGTGCAGTTGTCGAGTTTAAAGGCTTTGGAAAACGTGTGTCGGGCAAGGTACTTGTCACCGAAGCTACACACATCGCATCTGCCACGTCAGGCCAGCCCTATACTACGAGCTTCCGATTTTGTTCGAATGCGGCAGGATCTGTAGAGTAACCCTCATAATTACCGAACGTTGCGCATGTATATCCCCAGCCTTGGACGTGGTTGACATGCCCTTGGTTCCCGCTATGATCTGACCCTGTCGATTGATTGTACCCTCTCTGCTACGTAGCTTTTACGACCACGTTGAAGCGACGTCATGCGGTGTACCCATCCCAAGCGTTCGGGATGGAATGTACGGATAGATAGCGTGGGGTTGCAAAGGCAAGAGGGAGCCGTGGCGCGCAAGAATTTTCTCGGTACTGGTTGGTCCTTTCCTGTCCGCATAGGTAGCGGGGGCGGTGTTGCTCTTTCCAGCCATGAAGAAAATATCGAAGAAGCCATAAAGGTTGTGTTGGGTACCGCGATAGGCGAACGGGTCATGGAACCGCAATTCGGAGCCCGTATCCACGATTATGTCTTCCACCCTAACAATCCCAATACGGCGTCGATGGTCGCGTACTACGCAGAACAAGCGCTGGTGAAACACGAACCGCGAATTCAAGACATCAGTATTCGAGCATTTCCTGACCCAGGAGACGAGAATGTTCTACGGCTCGAAGTGAAGTACAAGCTCATCCACGACAACGTGTTGAGAAACATGGTCTATCCATTTTACCTGCGGAGGCAGCAGGACCTATGATTCCGAGTCCCAATCTCGACGACCGGACGTACGAAGACATTGTAGAAGAGGCCATCCGTCTCATTCCACAATACTGTCCAGAGTGGACTAACTTCAATCCATCCGACCCCGGTATCACGCTTATTCATCTTTTCGCCTGGATGGCGGAAATGATTATCTATCGCCTAAATCGCGTTCCCGAAAAAAACTATCTGGCGTTTTTGGACCTAATGGGAGTGCAACGCCAGGCGCCTCAGCCAGCATACACTGTGCTGCACTTCGACCTATCGGATAAAACAGATAGCCTGCTGGTCAAGACTGGAACACAAGTAAGTACGCGGCCCACCGGAGACCGAAAGGCAACGTCCTTCGAAACATCGAAGGATGTTCTGCTTCTAAACAACCGGATCAATCGAGCGATTTCGCAATACCATGAGCAGTATGCAGATGTGACTCCTTACATTGATGGCAGAGCTCCCTTTGAAGTCTTCGAAGGAGTATCCAGCGTAGACCGATACGTCTATCTGGGCGACCAGCGATTAGAGAACTTTTCGGAAGCTGCGATCCTTACACTCACGTTTGACCGTCCTAATCCAGGAGAACGGTCCCTGCCAAAGATGCTGGAATGGGAGTACTTCAATGGGGAACGATGGCGGCAACTATCAGAAGCGACCGTCGATGTAATCTCTGATTCGATAGCCTTTATTGGCCCGAACAACCTCGAAAAAACGACCGTCAACGGTACAGAAACTTATTGGATACGAGGCCGCTTAGTAGAAGTCCCAGTGTCGGCTGATGGAGGGGGCTATTTAGAAACCGAAATCGACCGTATCTTCGGACGCATCGAGGTACTTGGAGATGGCGTTGAGCCTTACTTAGCCTACTTTAATCCTCAAGGTGAAGCATACCTTCTGCTGGATCAAGATCGTAATTTCAAATTGTTGGGCGATGAACCCACGGTGGATAACTTTCTATATCTCGCGTCCGATGAGGTACTCAGCCAGCCGAATACACGAATCCACCTTGATATTATGCTGAGTGACCCAAGCATCGTCGATACGCCAATGGCATCGCCAGAGCTGTTGCTGGAATGGCAGTATCATGATGGGAAGCGGTGGAGACCTCTCGCTCGGACGGGTCCAGGACACAGTCCAACCAAAGGGAAGTCCAAAGTACGCGAAAACCCACATAACTTCCAAGACGGTACTGCAGCTTTCACGAAGAACGGAACCATTGGTTTCGATCGACCGGCGCGTCTATCACCATGTGCAGTGAACGGTAAAGAGCATTACTGGCTACGAGTCCAGGTTCTGAAAGGCGGCTACGGGGAAAAAGGTAGTTACGAACTGATCGATGAACGATGGGTATACAAAGATGAGCGACCGCTAAGGCCACCTTCACTCAAAAGCCTATCGCTCAAGTTCACCGAACAGAATACAGCATTCGAAAAAGCGCTCACGTATAACGACTTCCAGTATGAAGATGTAACCACTCTCGCGGCTACAGAATATAAACCGTATCAGGCATTCCAACCTGTCCCAGAAGAGAACCCTACTCTGTATCTTGGTTTTGAAAACCCGTTTCCGAATGAGCAAGTACAGCTGTACTTCAATATGGTCGATGCAAGCGCGCTCGATGGTGAACCAGCACGAACGAAAGTCTTCGTAGGTGATGAGCTTGAGACGTTCGCAGAGCAATCAGTAGTCTGGGAGTATTGGAACGGTAAGGAATGGGCACTTCTCCTTCCGCGAGATGGTACCGAGAACTTTACAGTCGCTGGATTCCTACAGTTTGTGGGACCGAAAGTTCAGCGCAAAACGAAACGGTATGGGGACAACCTATACTGGCTTCGAGCTCGACTGGAGATGGGGGGATACGACGAGCCGCCAGTCTGCGATCGAATCATGCTGAACGCAGTTGCAGCAGCGCATCATACAACCTATCCAGAGACGTCCCTCGGGTCGTCCCAGGGCACACCGAATCAGTCGTTCCATTTCAATCGCGGGCCTGTGCTCCCAGGAGAGCAAATCGCCGTCATCGAACATGAACGCCCAAGTGAATCAGAACTAGAACAGTTTATTGCCGAGTATGGCGAGGCAGCGTTTTCAAAAACGGCTGACGGAAAATACCTGCTGCTTTGGAGCCCCGTGGAAAGTCTCTACGAATCGGGCCCCAAAGCCCGGCATTACGTGAAAGATATCACGACCGGCGAAATCCGCTTCGGTGATGGTGTTCACGGAATGATCCCTCCCAAAGGAGAGCGAAATATCCGTGCTCTGCGGTATCAAGTGGGTGGAGGAAGCCACGGTAATGTACCGGCGGGATCTATTTCGGTGCTGAAAACCACGCTCAGCTATGTGAATGCGGTGACCAACCCGTTTGCAGCGATGGGCGGAGCAGACCTCGAAGACGTTGAAGAGATAAAGCTTAGGGGTCCATCCCTGCTGAAGAGCCGCGGCAGAGCAGTTACGCGCGAAGATTATGAGGCGCTAGCCCACCAGGCGAGTAATGGTGTTGCACGGGCCAGCTGTATTCCCTGCTATCGCGGCGAGGGGCAAGTCGCTGTCGTTGTAGTACCCAAAGTCTCTGAACGCTTCGAAAGCGAATCGGCAAAGCCAGTCCCCTCGACGGAGCTACTCCGCCGTGTTTCGCGCTACCTGACCGAACGAAAACTGCTCACCACCAGGCTCCATGTGCTCAAACCTCGATACCGCGAGCTATCGGTACGCGTCGAAATTACCCGGAGACCTTCTGGCGCCGCGGACCGCATAAAGCGAGAAATCGACGGCAGACTTCGAGACTTTCTCCATCCTCTGCGCGGCGGTAAACAAAAGCGGGGCTGGAACTTTGGCCGCAATGTATTCAAAGTTGACCTCTACCATGTAGTGGAAGATGTTGATGGCGTAGAGTTCGTGTCGCGCGTCAGTATCCATGATGAAGAAAAGAAAGTGGATGTGGAACAAATCCGAATCGCTGATGACGAGCTTCCGTTCCTCTTCAACGTCGACATTACTGAGCGGGCAAACGAGCAGATCGTCTAGTGCGAGAGCGACGTCGACAGACGCTCAAAATGCCCGAAGTACTCGGGCTGACCGAGCGGGATGCACAAGTCATGCTGACGAACCACGGGTTCCGCAGTGCACGCGTTCGCTATGTGCAAAGCTATGATTTGGTCGGTTCTGTCGTCGGACAAGCACCAATTCATGGACAAATTGTCGACTCCAATACGGATGTTGAGCTGCGTGTAGCCCAGAGAAGCTTTGTCCGGTTTCTCCCTCAGATATATCAGCAAGATGATGCTCTGGGACACCACTTCCTACGGGAATACCTTTGGGTATTTCAACACTT
>PKDL01000537.1 GCA_002863065.1 Pseudomonadota bacterium | reverse complement strand
TTCCAAAAGTAAAAGGATTTTTAGAGGCAAAAAACTTAACAATAAAATACCCAGGATCAAAATTCTGTTCACTAAATAGGCTCAACTTTAAAATTAATCCTGGCGAACTAATTGCAATTGTTGGCCCCGTTGGTTGTGGTAAAACAACGCTCGTCCACCGATGGCGGCACGGGTACCAGCTTGATGGTGGGATTCTGTTACCGGGTACTGCGTCGAATCTACTGCGGGCCGCATGTACTAGGTTAGGAACACGGCATCCGTTGCTATCGGAGCATCGACAGACGATTGACCGATTGCTGGGGGCATCTGAGGGTGCATCCATTGATGTATTGCGACCAAGCGAAGCTATTTTATCCGACCGAGATACTGTGCTTACTCTTCTCGACCGGGCTTTTCCGGAGGCATGTGTAGTACTCGCGGACAATATCGATGCGCTCGATCCTCTGAGTTTTGGCGTGATGGATGCTTTATTGCACGATGGTATACCGCAGCTTCGAGTGGTTGGTTCGTTGATGGAGCCAAGCAGGGGGTTCACTGATACGCTCCGAGCCTGGGTCGATACTGGTGTAGTGTCTGTCGTGGAATTGCTTCCATGGACAGAACAAGAGTTGGCGGCAGCCCTAGATGAGGCGTTTGCCGATGAGCAGGTCTCGAAGTATTTGTGCCATCGGGTACTGCAAGTCACAGAAGGTAACCCTCGCTTTGTTGAGGAGCTTTTATGTGCCTTGGTGGATAGGGGGGCCTTACGGCGAGATGGTGGACGATGGCATGTCGACCATGTTGAGTCGCTGCCAGTACCTAGCGAGCTTGCTGCAGCCTGCCGGTACCGAGTCAACAGCCTTCAAGACGATGAGCGGCACCTTCTAGAGCTACTTGCTTATACCGAACAGTCTGTGCCAGTAGCTGTATTCGCGCAACTGGCCGTGAAAGACACGTTAGATGTATTGTTGGATAAGGGATTGGTGCGAGACAATGGCCAAGGGATAAAGCTTGCACATCCGGGTGTGCGTGACGCCTTACAGGAACCCGAAGAGCATGAGAGAAGAATAGGCGCTGCCATCCTAGCTAATACAATCGAAGCCGCGATACCGCGAACTCAGTCACCATCGGAGCTTTTGGGCGAGTTGTGGCAGCGGGCAGGGGAGCCGCTTAAAGCCTATCCCTATGTGTTGCGAGCATTTCGCATGGCACGTCAGCGATGGGATATCGCGGGTGTGGTACGCCTGGGCCGTCAGCTTGATGGCCTGATTGATTCATACAGTGCAGTGCACGCATTAGTCGAGATAGACGAACAAGAGGACATACTACGCGGTCAGATACAGGCCCTTAGACTCTCGGGTTTACATGATGAGGTGGCGGTAGCATTGGACCGTCTCTCACTACTAGGCCAGACATCTGCGAGTCCTAGACTGACATGTGATGCGGCGGCTCTGAAGGCTCAGCATTGGTTTGGACGACATCGCTTCGACCTCGCCCGACAGTTGGCGGAGGCTCATCTACCGGTTGCGCGTCGATTAGATGACCCTCTGGTGGCTGCGAGGTTGCAATGGGTTTTGTCGATGGTTGCCCGACAGACGGGGAGCTTTGAGGAAAGCCTAACCGTATCTAAGGCGTGCCTGGACCGCCTTGCCGTATTAGACACTACTGCATCAGCGGAGCTACGTGTTCAGTGTTTGATCAACGTAGGAAATACGTATGGCCAGACTGGGCGGCTGAGCCGGGCGATTAGTTCCTTCGAACGTGCAGGCGAGCAGTCAGAGCGGGCAGGTTTTGTCAGTTCACGGATTATCTGCACGATGAATTCTGGCATTTGCCATGCACTGCAAGCCCAGTATTGGCAAGCGCTTGAGTTTTTTCAGCGGGCCCGGCGAGACGCTGTACGGCTCGGCTGGGCGGAAACTCGCGATATTCTGGCGGTAAATCAAGCGGAAGTTGAGTGCCACTTGGCTCGGTTTGAGCACGCAGTGCGGCGTGCTAGCACGCTCATTGAGCAGGGTGATGTGGCTGCGCACGTGATATCCGCCGCTCGGATGGTGCTGGCGGATGCGCTCCTTGAGCTTGGAGATACGTCTCAGGCAGCCGATGTGCTCCACCGCGTGCGGCAGGATGGTCAGGATGGGGCTCGAATCGCATTATTAGAAGCGAAGATGCATGCGTCATTCGGCGGAAATGAAGCATCAGGCAAGGCTCTGGCCTTATTGGAAACCGCGGCCAGTACCGGTGCTCCGCATGAAGCGGCACAGGCTCATGCACGGCGCGCCTTGATTTTACTGGAACTGGGACAAGCGCAGTCTGCCGTAGACGCCATAGTGCAGTCCACATCGTCGTTTGACGCGGGCCCACCTGAGATTCGTGAAGGTGCTGTGGAGATATCCTGGGCGCGATATCGCGTATTTTCGCACTGTGGCGACGGCGACAAAGCACGAGAGGCGCTTCGTGATGGTGCCGAGTATTTGAAGTCCATGGTCTCAGGTCTTGAGGTCAGCGACCGGGAATCCATACTAAAGAGAGAGGTATATGCGGGCCTAGTAGACGCGGCGGCACGACAGCTGGGAGCGACGTACGAACACTTGGGACATAGGCCAAGACAGCTAGAGGTTGTCGCCGATTCCGTGGAGCGATTCACGTCGGGTCAGTCCTGGCATAGTGCCATGGAAGCGATGCTGGCTGATGTGCTGAGTGTTTGTGGAGGAAGGTGTGCTGCCGTTGCCACATGCTCGGACGAGAAAATCCATTGGCAAGTTGGCCTGTCCTCGGGTGGTGGTCCATTCGAGCCCGATCCCATCACTACCGAATGGGTTTCTGGCCTTCGTAGGCAAGAAGCACCAGGATTTACAGCCTCGATGGAGTCCGTTGAACAGACCGCATGGCCCCTATTCGTACACGGTAAGTCTGTTGGGGTATTGATGGTCCTGGGGCGCAATACGCTTGCATTGGGTGAAGATACTGAGCTTGCTTTACGTACGTTAGTCGCATCCGCTGCGCTTATGATGCACGTACGTCAGCTGACGGTTGACTTGGAATCCTTACAGCAACTTGCGGATGACGAACTGACGAGAACGAAGCGACGTTTACATGAGGAGACACATCGTCGAGAGCGCGCTGAGAGAGCGGTCGTGGCGGAAAGGCAGGCGATTAAATTAGCCCATAGCTACGACCAAATTATTCATCGGTCATACGCCATGGCAGCATTGTTATCTCAGCTGGATAAGTTGGTAGACCGCAAAGCCACGGTCCTTGTGGTGGGTGAATCCGGTACGGGTAAGGAACTCGTTGCACGAGCATTGCACCATCACGGAGTACGAAGCAAAGGGCCGTTCGTTGCGCTCAATTGCGGGGCAATTCCCGAGAACCTAATCGAAAGTGAACTGTTTGGTCACGTAAAGGGTGCATTCACGGGAGCATACCGAGATCGGATGGGGCATTTTGAGCTTGCAAGCCAGGGGACCTTATTTTTAGACGAGGTTGGTGAGCTGGCGCCCTCACTTCAGGTACGATTGCTACGGGTTTTAGAAACAGGAACGATCACGAAGGTGGGCGGTTCTAAGGAAGTCTCGGTTGATACGCGTATTGTGGCGGCAACCAATCGCGACCTTGCGGAAGAGGTTGCGGCAGGCCGGTTCAGACAGGACTTATTTTATCGACTGAATGTTGTGATGCTGCAAATACCCCCGTTACGAGACCGGCCGGAGGACATCGAGCCGTTGCTCGAGCATTTCATTCAAATGATTGCGACTGAGCGTGGAGAGAAGCCAATTCGGTTGTCACCTCGCTTGATTCAACGTCTTCTGTCCCATTCGTGGCCAGGTAATGTTCGTGAGCTTCGTAACATCCTGGAATATGCAACATTATTCGCCGATAACGGCGAGGTTGCGGGTGATCTGTCATTACCATTCTGATGCCGTGTCCCGTGGTAGTGGTAACGTTCACAGAGTAGGCGATTAAGACAGAACGCGTTACAGTCGCCGCGAACGGAGTCGGGTGCAGCCGTCGCTTATGTGGAATTCGGATAAGGTGTGCAAATGGATGTAGGAACAACGCGTCGCCGAACGCGCTCGGAAGTATCGGAAGAGGTTGATGTTGCGATTGTGGGCTGTGGCCTTGGCGGTCTGGTCGCAGGTGCCTATCTTGCACAGAGCGGCCTGAGAGTCGCGTGTTTCGATTCACATTACGTTGCCGGTGGATGTGCAACAGTCTTCAAGCGCGCTCATGGCGCTGACAGCTATCATTTCGATATTGGTCTGCACTATATCGGTGACTGCGATTCCAACGGTATGATTCCGCGGCTGTTGCGCGGACTTGGCTTGGAACAAGAGTTTGTGCCGATGGACCAGGACGGTTTTGATACGCTAGTCTTCCCCGATTTTGAATTTCGGATCCCAGCAAATATCGATCTGTATCGTGATCGCCTCTGCGCACAATTCCCCAGCGAAGTCCGGGGTATCGATAAATATATCAAGTTACTCAGGCAGCTAGAGGCTTTCCTCCAGCGTCTTGAATCTAAAGGTAAGCTAACTGGCGCCGATAAGCTGCGGCTTTTGCTGACCTCGCGCTCGCTGGTCGCAAATCGGGCAACAGTTGCAAAGGATTTTTTCGACACCTGTACGGACGATCCGATGTTGCAAGCAGTCCTCGCGGGACAGAGTGGTGACTATGGATTACCGCCGAGTGAAGTGGCAACGATGCTGCATATGGGTCTGACACTGCACTATTTTAAAGGAGCCTATTATCCGAAGGGTGGTGGCCAGATCATAAGCGATAAAATTGCGCAGAGCATTGAGGATGCAGGTGGAGAGATTCATTTGCGTTGCGGTATCGAAGAAATACTGGTGGAAAATGGCAGAGCGGTTGGCGTACGGACAGAGCCAAGGCGTGGCGAGTCATATTCGATAAAAGCAAAGGCGGTGATTTCGAATGCTGACCTCAAAAAGACTTTGCTTGAGTTGGTTGATCCAGCGCATTTGGATACATCGGTCGTAAAGCGTGCTCGTGACTTCACGATGGGTGGTGCCATCTTCATGACATTTTTGGGTATTGAGTCAAACATGCTCGACCAGGGAATGCGCTCGACCAACTACTGGCAGTTTGATCATTACGACATGGAGGGGGTCTACAAGATTAACCGGACGGGGCAGCGGGTCACACCGCAGGGATGCTACATTACGTCGGCGACAATAAAAGACCCTGGCACCGCACATCATGCTCCAGAAGGTATTGATACGGTGGAAATAATGGCCCTGATGCCGGGTGATGCTCGATACTGGGGCGTGCAGGACGACCATATCAAGCATTGGGATTACAAACGTTCCGAGCAATACAAAGCGCTTAAATACGAGGTAGAAGACAACTTGGTAGCTCGGCTGGAAGCATTATTTCCAGGTACGTCTCAGCACATTGTTCATCGTGAATCAGCGACGCCAGTAACGCACAGTCGGTACACGCGCGCTAGCGAGGGCACTGGGTATGGTTTGGCGGCATCTCCTTCACAGTTTCTGGAGAAGCGGCCAGGATATCGTGGACCTCTGGAGGGGCTGTTTTTTGCGGGCGCGTCTACCCGCGCAGGGCACGGCATCGTAGGCGCCATGAATAGTGGATACCAAGCCGCTTTGCGCGTTGCAAAAACTCTTGGGCGGACGATTCCTGAGTATAAAAACATGTGATGTGTTGATCATTGAGGCGGACGGATTCGTACTGTGCTGCTTCGTTGGTGTATAACGTCATTGATAAAACCGCAGGGTCTTATCCTGCATATGACGTACGCGGAGTGAGCGGTAATGAAACGAGTCATTCAATGCATGTGGTTAGCACTAATGTTGTCCACGGGAACCAGTTGCTCATCGAGCTCGGGAGATGGCGCGGATACTGGCGGAACAGTCGCTACTGACGGTTCAAGCAGCACAGATTCGACAGCTGGGGGTACGGCCACGGATGGTTCGGACGGCAGTGATGGTTCGGACGGCAATGATGGTTCGCTCACATGTCCGGCAGGTTTCGCAGATGGAGCAGGAACGACATGTGAACAGGGGCAGGCCCTTCTTGATTTTACGATTAAGAACTGCGAAGGCACGGATACTGTCTTTTCGGAGCAGCTATGCCAGGCGAAATGCACTTTAGTGTACTTCGGAGCCGGCTGGTGTGTGCCATGTCGTGACAAGCAGCCAACCCTCCAAAAATGGCACGATACATACGGAGATGCCGGCTTTCAGGTCATAAATATTTTGCGCGAAGATTCCGGACCATCCGACCTAGCGACTACTACGTTTTGCCAGGAGTGGAGTGAAGAGTACCAGCTGACATTCCCGGTACTCATCGACCCAACCGACCGTATCACTGCCACATGTTTAGGTTCTCAGGCATTCCCCGTGAGCCTCCTAGTGCGAGACAACTGGGATGTTTTATACCAAGACTACAGCGGTGAAACGCCCGATGCGGAATGGGAAGAGCTGATCCAAGAGTGCACGGCTCTCTAACTCGCTGTCTTTTAACTCACAGGCAAAGCAGGACGTCATACGCCCAATGTCAGTAACGAATGCCGCTGCTGCTTTAGTCTGTGCGCTCGCGATTGTCATCGCGGGTGGACCAGCGGTGGCTGCAGAGCTAAAGGGGGAACGGCAATTGGCGCCGTTCTCACTAAAAACGTCGTCTGGCCGCACCTTTGATTCCGAAGCGCATCGGCGAAAAGACGTAATGGTCATCGCGTTTTGGGCTACGTGGTGCAAACCCTGCAAAATCGAACTGGTGCAACTCCATAAACTCTTTCTCAAGTATCGCGAGCAGGGCCTAGTTGTACTTGCAGTCAGTATCGACGGGCCCGACTCCGTCGCGGAGGTGGAGAACTATAAAAACAAGTTCAGCTACGAGTTTCCAGTGCTGATGGATACCGAGACCGACTTATTAGCACGCTATAATCCCCGAGGTGATGTGCCTTTTTCAATGGTCGTCGACCGTCAAGGCCGAATCGTAGAGACGCATCAGGGGTTTAATCCCGGCGATGAGATAGCGCTCGAAAAGAAGCTAAGACGGCTTCTTGCAGAAGCGCCGCCTATACAAGATACCAAGATCTCCACGGACGAAGTCGCGGGGTTAGGGAAGACCAAACACGCGTATTGGATCCCTCCAGATGGTATCCGCGTAGAAGGAACGAATACGCTCCGGCTGCAATGGTTACAGGATAACGGTGATGCGAATGAACTAGACAATGAGGTCTTTGGCATCGTCAATCGCTTGACTATTGGCGCCGCCATGGGCGGATTTAGTGCAGGTATACGCGCAGATCTTGTCGCGTATCCTGGGTACGATCCGAAGGAGCGTTGCGCAGGAGAGACATCACTAGGGCGTTGCCAATGGGATGATGACTTTAGGATTGAACGCTTATTTCTTCGATATAAAGCGCCGGACCTAGAGCTCCGCGGAGGCGATTTTTATCATTCTATCGGCCGTGGGATTGTTTTTTCAGTTCGCAAAATCGACGAGCTGGGTTTGGATACTGCGTTGCGCGGCGGGATGGCGCGCGGCCGTGTTGGTCCGGTTCAGATGATGGCCTTCGGCGGTGTCTCAAATATTCAAAATGTCGATATCATTCAACTTGGTCGACTTGCCGAAATCGAAGATCCACTGGCGGGAGGCGAATTCAAAGTAGACTTACCAGCGGATATCCAACTATCGCTCCGTGGGCTATGGGTTGATTACAAAGAAGGGCCTAGTGAACTCAACGATGAGGGCGATATCGTAGTTGGAGGCAGTTACGAACAGAAAGGGATAGCTGACATGCTGTCGATTTATTTCGAAGGCGCATGGATTCGTAATCAGCGGGAGCGTACCTCTATCCTGACTGGGGCCAAGAGTAATCGGGATGCCGAGGGTCGGGCGTTATACGGAAACATATCCATCAATCCAATGAAGGGACTCACGATTCTTTTCGAAGGTAAAGACTATCGGCGTTACAACATCTCACGAGAGGAGCGGGGGTTGGTCATAGCGTATAACGAGGCACCGACGTTGGAACGCTTCGATCAGATTTTACAAACTCGCACCAATGCTACCGGAGGTCGAACCCTCATCGAGTATTACCTGGATGAAGCGCAGTTATTGCTGTTCGGTAATGTCCTCTACTACGGTTACTCGCTGGATAGCGAGTGGAACTATGATGAGGATGTAGACAACTTTGACCCTGAACGGGCGTATGGCAATTTTCACGCCTTTGGCGGTTTCGAGGTCAAATGGGGAAGTGGCTACTATGTCACGGTCTCAGGGGGGTGGCGCTTAGAAGCCAAGCATAAGACCTTTGGACAAGCCTTTACATCAGACAACCCTGCAGATTTCTATCGCCGCCTATGGCACATCGAGAGTGATATCCAAATCCCGCTCGTTGGTCCTCACTCAATTGGTCTGCGCACGCAACATCGGAGCGAGGAGAAGCCACTGACCGATACGCAGAACAAAGACTTTTTCCGCGGTGATATCGCACTGACCTATGCGTTTGCTCCTAAGCTCTCGATCGGGTTGCTGTATACGTACGAGACCGAGATCGCGAAGAAATCGGATGCACGATTCATCAATTTTGCAGGTGAAGTGACATGGCGGTTCGCGGATTGGGGGCAATTGAATGTATTCGGTGGACGAAATACCGCGGGTATTATCTGTGTGAGCGGCGTCTGCAGAAATCTGCCGTCTTTCTATGGTGTTAGGGCAGAGCTTGTCGCCCGCTTCTAGTCGTGGAGTATGTGTATTTGAGTGATATTTAGGCGCGCTCTTTTCCGGTCCAAGACCAACCATCCTCCGAGCGTAATAAGAGTGAACTTGATAGCAGCGTGAGCGACGCGACGATGGCCGCGACACTGAATAGAACAGGTCCTTGGCCATATTCAAATAGTAGTCCTGCACCGACCGTGGATGCGGCTCCTCCAAATCCGAAAGCAACCACCTGAAAGAGACCTTGCCCAGCTGCGCGGATCTCGGTACGCACGGTGCTGCCAAGCCAAGTGACACAGGTGTAGTACGCCATGCCAAAAGACAAGCCGTGGAACAGCATGATGGCCGCGACACCAAGCCTATCTTCTATAATCGCCAAGAGTGCATATTGCACAATGCACGCGGCGAAACAGAGGGTGAGGACTGTTTTTTTCCCCAGCGGCTCAAACCAGGTTGGGGCCATACGGAACATCAAAATTTCTGAGGCTACCCCGACAGCCCAATACACCGGTAATAGTGTGTCTGGTACACCGATGCGTTCGAGATGCAACGGTAGCATGGTATACAGCCCCTGCGACGATAGCCTCCAGAGAAGTACGACCGCGAGAAACCTCAGCATCCATGAGTTACGCAGCAGTAGGCGCATTTCTGCCCATTGCTTTTGAGCTGATGGCACGTTTGCCTGGGTTTGGCGAGTACGAGGTAGACAGAACGCGAGACCAATAGTGGCTAAAAGAATTACCCATAACGCCACCGGTATAGCCTCTCTACCACCGAACACATACGTGGCTGCTCCTAGAAGGAATCCCCCAGCAATAAAACCAAACGACCCCCACTGGCGATATTGGCCAAAGTTGCCACCGTACTTTTCTATATGAGTCAAGGTCAATGAGTCGGCAACTGCAACGATACCGACTCTGAACATCGCGAAAATTGTCAGGGCCGCAGTGACAATCAGCACGTCACTGGTAAATAGGAGCGGGATGAAGAAAAAGGCTGCGCCTAGTGAAATGATGCGTAGTGCAGCGGTGGCGCCGTATCGGTCTGAAAACGCTCCCCACAGTATTGGGACGATGATGATCGTGACGTATCGTAGACTGAACACCAATCCGGTTTGTGATTCAGTCCAGCCTGATGACTTTAGCCACAGTGGTAGGTAATTCCCTTGCGCACCTAGGTAGATAAACACAAGCAGGTAAACCGCTCGTACACCCAATCCGGTCTGTAGCCTAATCACGCGTTATGAAGTACCCGTGGCAGGCATGCTTGCGAAGAACTGTTGCCATTGGCTTACCTTTAGCGGCATTCCTCACCGGTGTTTGCGTTTCGAGGGTAGATATACTGCCGTTGGTTTTGTAGACGTTACACGTAGGTGTTCATGGCGAGCCACTGCGCACCATCAACTACGAAAATCGCTCCAGATGTATAACTGCTGGCTGGGCTTACGAGAAAGAGAACGGTATCGGCAATCTCCTGGCGTTTACCAAAACGCTTCAGGGGGATTTTGGCTGTTAGTTTGTCTTTCATCCCTTTCGGAGCGAGTTTGGCCATGCCCGCCGTGTCGTCGATAGGTCCTGGTGCGACCGCATTGACTCGGATGTTGGCCGGGCCCCATTCAACTGCCAGAGTTCGTGTGAGTGCATCAACTCCCGCTTTTGCGCTTGAAGCATGAATCTGCATCTGTGTACCGAGATATTGTAAGGTCGCAGAGATATTGACGATATTTCCGCCATTTTGATCGCGGAAATGGGGGAATACCGCTTTACAGGCATTGAAAGTCCCTTTCAGGTCAATATCGACGACCGTTCCAAAGCCATTCGGTGAGAGGGTTGCCGCTGGCGCCAAAAAGTTCCCTGCAGCGCTATTGATCAGGATGCTAAGGCGGCCGAACCGTTCGATGGTAGCATCCACGGCCTTCTGGATTGCGTCTGGATCTCGAACGTCTGCTGCGATCCCGAAGAGCGACCCACCTTGATGGTTATTCGTCTGTGCTATCCGCTCAATGGCTTGGTCTAATCGGTCTTGCTTTCGGCCACATATACCCACATGCGCGCCATGGGCTGCCAAGGTAGCCGCTATGGTCTCGCCAATCCCAGACCCACCCCCGGTAACGAGTGCAACCTGTCCATCCAGTATGTTGGCCTTGAAGACGCTCATGTAGCCCTCCGTCGTAGTATGCCTCGCGGAAATGTGTTCTCGGCCCAGGCGTACTCTAAGGTAGGAGGGCTTCGATGGTTTCGAGGAGTTCTCCGAGTTGAGGCTCCTCCATGTAGACACCCTGAATGATGCCTCCCGCATCGATCAGGTACGCGAGGGGAAATAATACTTCAGCTTCGCCTGGACGGGCGTAGTTGTGGAGTATCTGGTCGTCGAAATCCATGAGCATAGCTCCGGTGAGCCCGGCCTCTTCCTGCGATTTTGCCGCGAAGACGATATCCTCGCCGGTATGGATTGCGAGTGGTGTAAATGCTTTGTCTTTCAGCGGTCCATAGACACTTTCTTCAAGTAGAGGAAACTCCTCTACGCAGCTTTGTCACAACGCATTGAAGAACTTCAAATAGGTCACGGTACCAGCGACTGCAGCGAGCGTAGAGAATCCGCCGGCGGTGGTTGGGACGAGAAAGTCTGGAGCGACATCACCGACCTGCAGCAGATTTGGATTGACCTCCACGCTATACTCTACCGTGGCATTGTCGGGGTCATTCGTATCGAAAGAAAAGGTGGCTTCAAGAGGGGCAGCGCCTGCAACATCTACTTGCATAAACTCAACCGCTTTCGGGCCGATTGTCTCCGGGAGTTCGGATATTGTCAGCCGGTCGCTCGTAGCGCGGAAGCCGGTGAGTGTTAGTTCGACGTCGCCATCGTTGAAAACAAGGATACCTACTGCGCCTGAGCCGAAGTCAGGGGAGATATCTAGACGGCGGCGAAGTTTATCGATGTAGAGTTGTGGGACTGGCTCACCAATTTCTGGGGTCAGTCTCGTCACATGATTGAGTCCGTATGCTGCAAAGCCTGTTGTAGTTTGTGCAACGGAGAGAACACGCGCAGCATCCGATGATAGGCGGAAGTCCTCGCGGACGACGGACGATATATTTTGTGCATCGCTCACATTCACGAGCTCGGCTCGGCCCCAGCCCGAGACAAGTGCGAAGCTTGATAAATCCCCTTGTCCGGCAATGACATCCAATGCAACACCTCGGATCTTTGTATGACCGAGTTTTTGCAATGAATCCGAATCGAGTAGCGAAAGACCATCCCCGGCAATTGCCGCCAAGATGAACCCGTCATTGGTGCGAGCTAGGCTGTTCGCCATAGCGGGCCCTGTAGGAAACGAGCCAACCGTTACCCCATCCGCTGTGTAGCGTTTGACCCCACCCGTCCCTAGGGCGACGACAAAGTCATTGTCAATGATGAGGACATCCCGAATGTTGTCCTCTGGAAGAGCAATGACCTCCGGTTGGAGGCTAAGGTCGGTGGGTGCGGATGCGAGTTGGCCAGACTCAAGTACGGCCAGAATTGCTCCATCGAAGATACGCAAGCGACGTGCGGTAGGGCCCTCAATAACAACTGTTTCGCCTCTTGGGTCACGAATCCATGAGCCGTCGGTAGTCACGACAATAGGAATATCACCATCGAGAGCCAGCGCCATACAAACTCCAGGGAGCGGTGTGGCTTCCACGTCCGCGCCCGAGGATACCTGGCGGTATAGAATGTCCCCTTCACACCAGTTCACATGGTTCCCTTCGGCTGCGAGTACATACGGGTACATCGTTGGGGTAGATAGCGAGGCAATCTTTTCGGGGACGAGCTGGTTCACGGTAGGGGCGTCTATTGTTACATCGGTCGCGTCGATGCCATCGGTACCATCCTCAAGGTCATTCCCGTCGTTTTCGTCTGATGCGGTTGAGCCGTCACCACCGTCCATATCGGTGCTATCGTCGGCACTATCCGTACCCGTCGTGGATAGGTCAGACCCATCGCCAAGGTCGCTCCCGGCGTCGGAACCGCCGGTGCCATCGTCCCCACAACATACGAAAGATGCGATGCATACAAGCATGACGATATAGAAAAGAAGGCCTCGTCGTCGCATATTACTTCTCCAAGCTCTGGTTGGGACTACGATAGGAGCGACTATTTCCAAGCCCCGTAGCATAGCAGAATTTACCCGAGTTGCTCCAACCATATCAAAGGTTGATGTGGCTATCTCCGCATGAAACCCTCCGACAGTGGCGGTTCACTTTTGGCTCGACGATAAGCAAACCGGAGCGGGTATTTTGACGATGGGTCATGCGGCCGATACTCAAGAGGAATACCGGCTGCATCGGCAAACCTTGTTTGGATGAATAGTCGTCAGGAAAGACGCACAGATACGAATGACGGTGGGCAGAATAGAAGACCTTGAAAGTTCACACCCGGAGATACAAGTTGTTCCGGCGCATCACCACGGCGCGTGGTACGAGGGATGTTGATGAATCCATACAATGAACTATCGTCCGGTGATTTACGCGAGCGTCGCGAACGGGTGTTCTTGCTGCTGTCGGGGGTCTTCCTAGGTACGCTCGCGATGCTCAACATACTGGGTATATCTCGATTCATTGACCTCAGTTTTGACCTGTTCGGTTGGCGTGTGCCGATGGTGGTTGCAGTGGGCGTACTTCCGTATCCAGTCACGTTTCTCTGCACAGATCTGATTAGTGAACTTTACGGAAGAGAGCGCGCCAATAGCGTGGTTTGGGTTGGGCTTTTTTTGAACGTTTGGGTCATGGGAATCCTTTGGCTTGGTGGCGTTCTTCCGGGAAGTGACAGTCCCACCTATAACGAGGTAACGACTTTAGCGTTCGGGGCGGTCACTGCATCGATGGTTGCCTATATGACTGCTCAGTTTTGTGATGTTCAGCTGTTTCATTTCTGGAAGCGTGTCACAAAAGGAAAGCATCTTTGGCTACGTAATAATGGATCCACCCTCGCCAGCCAGCTAGTAGATACCACCGCAGTTATCTTGATTACGCATTACTATGCGCATGCGTTGCCGGTGGATGAGTCGCAGCCGATCGGAGCGCAGTTGCTCACCTTTATTGCATCAGGGTACGTGTTCAAGGCCTTTTTTGCGTTCCTTGATACGTTGCCGCTGTATTGGTGTGTGGCTAGATTACGGTCCTACCTTCATCTGAGTTCGGATGAAGAGGTGGGCACAATCGGACGTCTGGACCCATGAGCGAGTCAGACGGCAACACGATGTCTTCAGGAGAGAAAGGAAAGCGGCCTTATTGTGTCTGCGGTCTATCCACCGAGATGCCATGGTGCGACGGGAGTCACACCGGCAAACATCGTGAAAGGCCGGTGGCGGACGCAGTAGAGAATCTTGGGTTGTGTCTTTGTACCTGTGGTGCTTCGGCAAAGATGCCTTTCTGTGAGCCCAAGCGAGCCGGTTGCGTGCACTATCAGGCAAACAAATCCGAATAACGCAATTATGGACTTGCATCTTGATGGGGGCTGGTTAGCTTTTCGGTCACTCTGAAGCTGTGTTATACCCCCGCTTCAGCAACTAGCGAGGAGATCAACGTGTCAAACCTATTGAGCACCGATCAAGTGAAAGAGGCGATTGAGACCGCGCTGGAAGGTAGTGAAGCCATTGTCGTAGATATGACCGGCACTAGCGACCACTTCGACGCAACGGTCATCTGGGATGGTTTCGATGGTATGTCCAGGGTACGGCAACATCAGGCTGTCTATGCCGCCCTTGGGGATGCGATGCACGGGCCAGTGCATGCCCTGAAGTTGAGTACAGCTACCCGAGAGCAATGGCAGGACGGGCAGTAGCTCAAGGAACTGAAGCGCTGGCGTATGATTGTCAGCTGAATTGGAATGGGTGCGGTATAGCGTCGCACGGCAAAGAAACTCCACAACCGGAGCGGAGGAAACTATGTCCCGAGATGTAAATAGTGAGATTCAGGCGATTGTTGATGAGAACGAGGTTGTCTTGTTCATGAAAGGTACGCCTAACTTTCCGCAGTGTGGCTTTTCCGCAACACTGGCAAACATTCTTGGGAAGTTGAAAGTGCCCTATGCTGGCGTCAACGTGCTTGCTGACCCTGCCGTGCGGCAAGGGATCAAGACCTTCTCAAATTGGCCAACTATCCCGCAGCTTTACATCAAAGGTGAGTTTATTGGTGGGTCTGACATCGCAATGGAAATGTTTCAGGCTGGAGAGCTGCAGCAGAAGCTCGATGCTGCGCTGCAAGAGTAGTTACCGGCCTGTTCGTAACGAAACCCGCGTGCGGGCCTGATTCGCGCATTCCTACTTCCGCAGATTCTCAATTCAAAAACAGCACGTATACGTCGTAAAGGAAGTGCGTGTAACACGCGACGGCAAACCCTCGGATCCAGAATAACAAGCCAAAAAATAAACCAGCAAATGTGCGGTACCAAAAGGGAAACCATTCAAACGCTTCGACTGCGAAGTGGGCGAGTGAAAAAAGCACGCTGGATGCTACCAAAGCGAATGGTAGGGCGCTTACGTCGCCTCCAATGGATGGGACCCGTGCCCACACCCACATCAGCAATGGAATTAGACCGAGTCGGAACACTAATTCTTCATGCAGACCCGCTCCGGCGCTAAGTACCAGTTTGGTGAGGAATCCGTATTCTTGGAGACCTGCTCCGCCTAAGAGATGAGCCTCCTCCATAATGAATAGGATGATGCTCCCCATCGAGACAGCATAGATTCCTGATTCAATCAGGAGTGGAAAAAAATATTGTGGTTGGAAGGCGCCAGATCGTCTCAGCCAAGCGGCTGCACCAACGAATACCGCGATGATGCCAAGATTAAATAATGCGAAGCCTCCTTTACCTAACTCCCCTATGAGAGCTTGTGTGAAGAAGTCCGCACCATTGAGTGCATTCCATCCGACCAGAAGCAGGCCCAGTTCGTATGCGACCAGGAGCGGTAGAGACAATACCAGTGAGACTCCCGGGTTTTTTACATTTTGTAGGTAACCGTCCATGCGGTTTCTATTGTCCGGTATTGCACCGCATTGGTCGAAGAAAAGACCCTCGAATCGTTTCGTTTTATTCCACGAATTTCACGTAGCGTACGCACCTATCGCATCTGTGCTATTGCACGACGGTGCGATAGGTGCGTATGCTACGGCACTCATGGGAAAGTTTGATTCAGGTAAAGGTCGGCGTCGCGATACGGAATTTAAGCCCATTGAAGTGTGGGTTGAATCCGACAATGTAGAGCGCGCTATTCGCATTCTTAAGCGTAAGATGGCTGACGAGGGCGTCTTTCGCGAGTTAAAAAAACGGCGGTATTACGAGAAGCCGTCCGAAGCACGGAAGCGAAAGCGTCGTGAAGCAGAGCGGCGACGGCGTAAGGCACTGCGTAAGGCCCGGTCCTAACGGGGCCTCACATCATCCACTCAAATCGTCTCCGCTGCTGATCATATACGCGGGTTCGTATACGTTCGAGCTGCCCCTCTACTATTTCGTAGACATTGTAGCGGGCCGCATGTGCCGGGTTGCCCGAGTTCCACGTGCTTGAACCCGAACCTACTACTAGCATCGTATGCTCACCCCGGGTTATCGAAAAACGGTGTGCGACGTGGGTGTGGCCGTGTAATACGAGGTCTACGTCTAACATCGAAAGCCGTGCGACCACGGCATCGCGGTCTTGGAGCGCAGCAGTTGCTTCAGCAAAGCGACTCCGGCGACGATGCAGGTTGTGGTGGACAAGCGCCATGCGGAAGAGGCCTTTCGGGTGTTTCTCAAGTAGTGCAGGGAGCCGGTTGAGTTGGTCTTCGCCTACGCGGCCATACGCCATGAAAGGAGGCGTTGCGATAGCACTAGAAAGTCCAATGATAAGGATATCGCCGACGCGTTTTACCGCTGGAAAGGTCCAGTCTTCCCAGCCTTCTCCTTCTCCAAAAAGTAAGTGACCGAAGTAGCTTTCAAATCGTTTTTGCTCTGCTGCGCCTTGGGTGTAGACGTCATGATTTCCTGGAACGACGGTGACATGCTCGTATCCACCTAAGATTCGCAGGAGCCTTGATGCACGCTGAAATTCTCCTGGAAGGCTTAGATTGGTTATATCGCCGGTCACAACAACATGGTCTACATGTTGGTTTGTTATATCCTCTATAAGCCGTTCTGCGAGTTCAGGTGGATGCGCCCCACGTCGCTTGGTAAGTAGGTTCAAACCACCGGTCATGCGCTTGTTGAAGAAATCACGAGGATGTACTGATTCGAAGTCCGGTATATGGAGATCAGAAATCTGTATTACCCGCATGGTGGTTGCCTCCTCAATGCTTATACAGCGTTATCTGGCTACGTCGCCCGAATCAAGAACCCCAGTATAGTGGAAAGCGACCAGGACCGCGGCGACATCCGTAAATTACGCTGAT
>PKDL01000523.1 GCA_002863065.1 Pseudomonadota bacterium | reverse complement strand
AGGTTCTGCGGCGGCCGCGACGATGCGTGGGTGGAACCCTCAGAGGCGTCAGCTGTCCTAATTTGGCCTGGCTCCACAATAGATGCCTTCAAATGACCCTTGCATTACTAGGCGGTGCGCTCCCTTGACGGGTACATGGCTGAATAGTCCGATTCCGCTCAGCTGGTTGCCAGCTTTGAGTTCAAGACTGTCGAGGCGGGTGTAGTAGGCTGTATTTTCGGCGAGCTCATCTGCACCAACACGCACGGAGGCAACCAGCGGCTGACCGATAATGGGTACCCCAGTCCAGCTTAGAGGTATGTCGATTTCCATAAGTGTAGGCCCACGATCTTCGCAGGTAGCCTTTGGGTTCTCAGTGAACATCAATGTGATGGTTCTTGGAGTGCGCTGCTCGGCCGTCAAACCGAGTGAGCGATATTGTTTACCGTCGAGAAGCAGCGTGGCCCGACTGGGCAGGCCAACCATGCGGAGTGCCGCCTCCGAATTCCTACAGCCTTCACGTTGCCGTCGTGATCCGTCCAGACGTGATCCGAGCGCAGTAACTGTCGCTAACGAATCTATCGAACCAGACCGAGCTAGCGCCTGGCAGACATCTCCCAAATATGGCCTTGCATTATCTGACTGCAGTGCTGTTTTAAGGACCTCTACCGCCTTTGGCGTTCCGAGTCGGCTGAGCGCAATAATCGCAGCCTTCACATTCGTCCCGACGGCCTTTCTAAGAAAGCTTTGTAGGATAGGAGCCAGCTCATCTGTTCGTAGCGCCAGCGCATGTTTGATAACCTCGGCATCGAGTTGCCCAGACCGATCCACGGCGAATTTTAACAGGAGAGCTACGGCGGGTTTGTGATTGGTAAGAAGCAGTGCCTTACGGATCGCATTTTTCTGTTGGTCCGTTCCCTTGTCCACGAGTTTTGCTATGGCTTCGAGCTCCACTGGGATACGGGCAGCCAGCTGCTGAATCGGTACGCACAGTCTATCATCGGGACGGCAGCCGTTGGATGCTTTTTGCATCATGATGAAAAAGCCGTCCGCATTGGGTTTCGGTAGTGCCGGTACAACAAGCTGATCCAGGACCGCGGGCTCGATGGGCACTGCCTGCACTGCCGCAGCAGTCGGTGTTTCTTCCGCATTTACGGGCTCTGCTGGTGCTTTCTCTGGGGCCGCATTATTTTCTTTGAGGGAGGATACCCCAGTCGACGAAGTCGCTTCGGATGCCTTGTCCTGTTGTGGATTGTCTGTGGAAGTTTTCTTATCTCCGCCACAGCCGGGAAGCAGAATAAGCGCGCCAAGTATCAGAGTAGAAATACGTCTCATGCCGGAATTACGGCCAACGCGAGCCAGCATGTCAAACGTGAGAAGCTATTCTCTTCGTTTGCGTTGTCCTAATCGTATTATTTCTTTGGGGTTGGAAGAGAACGGCTCGTCTTTTTTATTTGTCCAATCGCCCATTTTGCAGCGCCACCTAGTGGGTCTTCTTCTTGTACTACCGACTGCAGGACAGGCAGTGCTTTCTTCGAACCCAAATGGCCTAGAGACGCTGCACACTCAGCACGCACGCGTAGGTTGCGGTCTGAACGTACTGCAGCTGAGATGACGTCGACCGCAGTATCATTACCTAGTCCTGCGAGAGCGACACATGCTGCCCCCCTGACGCTTGCTTTAATATCTTCTTTCAGTCTGAGGGCGATTTCATTGAAGGCGTCATTCACTTGCATGTCTCCGAGCGTGATCATCGCCATGGCTCGTACCTCTTCGTCTCGGTCACGGATAGCCTGTCGAATAACCTCGGTGGTGTCTTTCGATTTTAGCATTGAGAGTCCCATCATCCCAGCGATGCGGACGTTGGGATCCTTGTGCTTCATGGCCCGGGTAAGAGGTTGGATCGACCGCGGGTCTTTTAGGCTCCCTAGTGCGTAGAGGGCTGCATTCCTAACCCGCAACTTCGGATCGTTTTGAAAGCGTTCTAAAAGTGGCTTGAAGGCGGCTTTGGGATGAATTTCGCTCAAAACCCCGCAGACCCAGAAGCGTACGAGCTCTTTTGGGTGGTCAAGACCCTTGAGAAGAGCCGGTACAGCAGCCTTACCGCGTGTCACAAGTGTACGTGCTGGTGCGCACTGTGCGAGCGCTTCACATGAGGCTAGCTGTTCCACCAAAATGGCACTGTCTATCGTCTCGCTCGGTGGCGGTGTGACTAGAAATAGGGTGATGCTGAGAAGCGTTGTCATGACGAACTCCAAACATTTTCCAAATGGGAGTTCACCGGATGCGTGCCGAAGTGGCAAGCTGTGTCTATGCTCGCCCCTCCAACAGCAACCGTGTTCGGACTCTCTGCCACCGGTTTGGCTATCGCACGAATCCTTGGGAGGCGGGGCATTCGCGTCTATGGCGTAGACCGGCGACACTGGGAAATTGGAAGGAGTAGTCGGTATGTTGAGGTAAAGTCGACACTCCGTGCTGCATTGACAGAAAGTGGCGAGGACAGTCCCGTATTCGTTGGGGGCGATCCCGAACTTCGTGCTTATTGCGAAGTACAGTCGGCAGATGCTGGTGCGAAAAAATCGTCCGAATTAGCGTTGGCCCTGCTGGATAAAGGCAGTCAATTCCGACGATGCGAGCCACATATGAATGACTTGGGCATGGCGATGCCGAGGACGTGGAGCCCAGTCGTCTGGCAGGACTGGGCTGATATTCCATCATCGCTATCGTTGGTTCTGAAACCGCGTTTCGGGGGGGCATCTCGTCTGCGACCTCGATTCGGTAAGCTTTGGCAGTGCTTACCCGGTCAATCGCCCATGCAGTACGCCAAAGAGCTGGGGTTAGATGCGGATGCGGTACTTGTGCAGGAGGTTATTCCTGGTCCAGACACATCTATCGACGTCTGCTTCCTCTATCGCTATCCCACCGGAGAATTTGGGTCCATCATGACGGGGCAAAAACTGCGGCAACAGCCGCGAGGTTTCGGCTCATCGTCTCGATTGGTCACGACTGATGATCCCGAGCTCGCCACCATGGCGAAAGCGCTGATAACGCGTCTAGGGGTGACTGGGTTGGTGTCGCTGGAGTGGAAACGACACGCAGCGCAGCGTTTTTTGATGGAGATTAATCCGCGAGCAGTTCTGTTTTCCGCCATTGCCCCAGAAGTCATTCTCGATGCATATGCGGGGGCAGCGCGTTTACCTGTGCGCTCTCCGACGCATGTACCTGGTGGTCGACGGTGGCAATATTCGATTCGCGAGCCGTTCAGTGCACCTGTGGCCGGTACAGTGGATGCCTTGGCGACACCAGATGACCCGTGGCCGGGTCGGCTTGCTTTGCCCTATACGCTGGCGTTGATGCTAGCTACCCGTGTTCGGGGCCGTCATATCCCTTAGAACCGAGTGGCGTACCCTATTTCCCAACGGGGGGGCGAACTGGCCGTTGCGGGCTGTATTTGCCCATACAAGAATCCATTATCTCGATTGTCGAGTGCGTACATTACCGCGTCGAAGAGGAGAAGGACTCCCCCCTGCATTACGAGCGACCATCCATAGCCTTCTATCATGGGCTTATTACCACTCGCGCCTCGTTCCCACATCAGGGCGCCCGCCGTAAGATAAGCGACATCCAATCCTAGATTGAGGAGATACGCTTTTTGTGCCGTGTGAGCTCGCTCAAGAGACGCACGTAAGTCATATTTCTCAGGCTCATCGCCATGCGCTTTGATACCAACGCCAATAGCAATGGCGAGATTAATGGCACCCCACGCCACATTCATCCCATGGAACGCCTTCCACCGTTCGTCATTCTCAAGCGGCCAACCGATCGCGCCCGAGATCACATTCGCCGCGGCCCAGCCACCGAGAGCCCACATCACATTGACGTCACGCGTTTTACGAGCGGTGTTGTACTCTAAAAGCGATCCGTATGCTGGCGTCTCGGCCGTGGCATGTGCTGCCTCACCAGGCGGCGCTGCTGACGCAACGAGCGGACTAAGCCAAAAAACACAGGCTAGAAGTAAACTCTGACCACTGGTGTATTTCACAACCTCTACCTCCAACTCCAAGACGCGCAGTGGATGGCATTAGGTGCTGTGTGTTGTTCCAGAACATCGAGTTCGTTGCGCATATGCAGCTGGTTTGATGGTGTCGCGGGTGTCAGCTTCGGGCTAGTTGCAGGCGTCCACATAGTCTTGCAGTGCAAAGCTGACAGACGGATCGGGTTCAGTCGCAGGAGCGATGAAGAGATCATCGAGCCATACCGCGTGCTCTCCCTGACAGATGTTTCCAATACCGAGGCCAGCTTTCCACGTATGTGCTCCACCTCCTAAGGTGGTAACGGCACTGTATAAGTTCCAGGTATTTGCTCCTTGGGCACCTGAAGTCAACGCATTGTCATCTACGAAAATGCGTACCTCATGATTGCACCCAGGGCAGCCGCTGTACTGGCCTAGGACTCCTACTCTAAATGTGCTTGTAAATGGAATGGAGAACTCGCCGTAGCCATACAGGTGACCTGGGCCGAAACATCCGGAATTCGGTTCGTTGCTGGATAACTTATATGCGCTCGGAGGTGAATTGTATTTGGAGGTATCCAAGGTTTCAGACGGGCCCTGGGTGAAGTCGACATCGACTCCGGTAGTCTCGGTTCCCATAAAACTAACGTAGGTGTCGAATACTTGCGTCGCAGCGAATTCGCCCGGGGGTTGTGATGGACCGCCGTAATACAGCCAGAATCGAACATCGCCGCCGCCAATAACGTCGGTTTTTATCCAGAAAATGAGCTCATTGCCGGGTGTGAATCGTTCTAGGAAGTATGGCCGCCCTTGAAGAATGTATGGGTTTGGTACTTGCTGGTTATGTATTCGAATGCTGTAGGGGTCGTTATTGAGCGCATTGATGATGGATGGCTCAGTAACCTCGATCCGTACGGCGACTCCCGGCAATGAGTACGGGGCCACAATGTCGAAGGGCACACCAAATACGCCGCTACCGGCAACCCCGTCGCAATTTTCATCAATCGTATTCCCGCAGATTTCTGATGCACCTGGGTTTCGGCTGGGGTCGTTGTCGTCACAATCCCCCGAATCATAGGCATAGCCTGGTGTCCCTTCACAAACACAAAGCGGCGCATTTTGACCGTAAAAATCACCGTCGGTATCGGGATAGAGTGTAATGCAGCCATTGGCATCTATATCGGCGCTACCGTCACAGTCATCGTCTACCCCGTTGCAGATCTCCGTCGCCCCATTGAACACAAGGTTATTTTTGGGAGCGCAATCGCTAGTGTCCGGATCGCCGTCTTCATCATCGTCGTTATCACAGGCATCACCGCCGTCATTGAGGCTGTCGAGATTTGCCTGAGTCGGGTTGTAGTTGAACGGGCAGTTGTCGAATGCATCTTCATGCCCGTCGTTATCATCGTCGGCGTCGCAGTCATTGGGCGTCCCGTCGTTGTCAGTATCTATTGCCGATTCGAATGCGATATTTGGGCAGCCGTCGATGTCATCGGGGATGCCATCATTATCGTCATCCAGATCACATACATCCCCTAGGCCATCGTTCTCAGCATCTTCCTGGGAGGGATTGAAATCAAATGGGCAAACGTCGATGTCATCAAGAATCGAGTCGTTATCATCATCTTCGTCACAGACATCGCCAAGGCCGTCTGGCTCATTATCTTCCTGTCCCGGGTTGTATTTATCAGGGCAGTTATCATTATCGTTGATTACGCCGTCGTTATCGTCGTCTTGGTCGCATGGGTCGCCTACGCCATCATCATCGGAGTCGATTTGCAGAGGGTTGATGACTAGTCGGCAGTTGTCGTCAGTATCCAGAATGCCATCGTTATCGTCATCGTCATCGCATGCATCGCCAAGTAGATCGCCGTCAGTGTCTACGCTGGACGGGTCAGCGACAAAGGGACAATTATCAAAGTCATCGGGTATCCCGTCGTTATCGTCGTCGGTATCGCAGATGTCCCCATCTCCATCTTCGTCGTTATCTAATTGCAGTGGGTCGTACAGCGTTGGGCAGATATCATCCGCATCTGCAACTAGATCGTCATCGTCGTCTGAATCGCACAGGTCGCCTTGCAGATCGAAGTCAATGTCAGATTGCGCTGGATTGGGCAGAAGAGGACAGTTATCGGAGCCGTCCGCAACATCATCTCCGTCGTCGTCTGGATCACAGGCATTTCCCAAACCATCGGTATCGGTATCGGTTTGGTCTTCATTCGCGGTAAAGTGACAGTTATCGACGGTATCTGGCACGGAGTCGTTGTCGTCGTCGAAATCGCATGCGTCACCCTGCAGGTCATTATCGCTGTCCTGTTGGTCGGGATTGAAGACAAGTGGGCAATTGTCTGATGGGTCGAGGTCGGCGTCTCCATCGTCGTCCGGATCACAGGCATTCCCGATACCATCGTCATCCGAGTCAGTTTGAGCCGCATTGGATGAGAGCGGGCAATTATCATCGGCGTTATCGATTCCATCGTTGTCTTTATCTGGATCGCACGCGTTACCAATTCCGTCATTGTCTGTATCGGTTTGGACAAGATTGGATATCAGCGGGCAGTTATCGATGAAGTCTAGTACACCGTCGTTGTCATCATCGTTTTCGCAGGCATTACCGATTCCGTCTCCATCGGTATCTGTCTGGTCGTCAGCTACCTCGGGACATGTGTCCGCTGTGTTGTAAAATCCATCTCCATCTTTATCGGGATCACAGACATCACCCGAATCATCGCCATCTTGGTCCGCTTGACTGGGATTCGGTAGTGTCGGGCAGTTATCTTCACTGTCGAGCGCCCCGTCTCCATCATCATCCTCATCACAAAGGTCCCCAGTACCGTCCGAATCCGTATCAAACTGGAAGGGGTTATCTATCGTGGGACAGTTATCTAGAGCATCCGCCCACTCATCACCGTCGTCGTCATCATCGCAAACATCTCCGATATCATCTTGGTCCAGATCACTCTGTAACGGGTTGGAGACGAGGGGGCAGTTATCCACGATATTGGACTTTCCGTCTCCATCCGTGTCCGAGTCACAGAGATTGCCGAGATTGTCTGAATCAAGGTCTAGTTGTTCCGGATTGAAGACCAGCGGACAGTTATCGAGTTCGTCGCTGGTGCCATCGCCATCATCGTCTGGGTCACAGATATTATCGATCCCGTCGCCGTCGGGGTCGAGTCCGGTGTTGTAAAGGATAGGACAGCTATCTACATCATTACTTTCTCCGTCACCGTCTACATCTGGATCGCAGGCATCGCCAATACTGTCTTGGTCGGCATCTTCTTGTTGTGGGTTGTAGATTGAGGGGCAGTTATCGACAGGGCCATCGAATCCATCGTCATCGATATCTCCATCACAGCCATCTCCTAATCCATCGCCGTCACCGTCCTCTTGTAGGGGGTTATAAACGGCGGGGCAGTTGTCATTGATATCTAGGATGGAGTCTCCATCATCGTCTTCGTCACACTCGTCACCAATCAGGTCACTGTCGATATCGGATTGTTGCGGATTATATAGACCGAGACAGATATCTTCCGTGTCATCCACCAAATCCCCGTCCGCATCTGAGTCGCAGACATCTCCGAAGTTATCGCCATCGAAATTTTCCTGTCCGCTGTTCGGAATCAGCGGACAGTTATCGTTGATGGTCTCAAAACCGTCGCCGTCGCCGTCCGCATCGCACTCGTCTCCCAAGCCGTCGTTATCGAAGTCTGCTTGACCCGGGTTGTAGAAGTTCACGCAGTTATCGTTAGCTCCTAGGAATCCGTCTCCATCTGGATCGGGATCGCATGCATTGCCCAGACCATCATTGTCTTTGTCTCCTTGGCTTGGGTTATAGGTCAGCGGGCAGTTGTCGATGAAGTCGAGCTTACCGTCATTGTCGTCGTCCCCGTCGCATGCATCTCCAGGCGTATCGCCATCCACATTGGATTGGTCTGGGTTGGGCAACGTAGGGCAGTTATCGACCGTATCCAGAAGACCGTCGTTGTCATCGTCTGTATCGCATGCATTGCCTTTACCATCGCTGTCGCTATCGAATTGCAGTGGATCAAAAATAGTAGGGCAGACGTCATTTATGTCTGGCCAACCATCACCGTCGTCGTCGTCGTCGCATGCGTCACCATCGGCATCGAAATCAGAATTGGTTTGGTCAGGGTTCGTCACGGTCGGACAGTTGTCATAGATATCTTCTACGCCATCGATATCTGCGTCTCCCTCGCAAATATCACCAACAGAGTTGTCGTCTTCGTCGAGCTGATCCGGGTTGGCTTGAAATGGGCAGTTATCTACGAGGTCGGTGTAGCCATCATTGTCGTCATCGTCATCGCAAAGGTTGCCTTGCGCATCCCCGTCAGTGTTCACCTGGTACACGTTGTAAATTAGCGGGCAGTTATCTACGGCGTCGGGGGTCTCATCTCCGTCGATATCTGCGTCACAGGCATCGCCTATGCCGTCGCTGTCGAGGTCATTTTGTGCGTTGGCGAGCATTGGGCAGTTGTCTAACTCATTGGTGTATCCATCATTATCTATGTCTGGATCGCAGGCATCTCCGAGTGAGTCGCCATCCATGTTGGCTTGAACCGGATTATATTTCAGGGGGCAGTTGTCTTCTTCTACGCCGAGGAGGTCACCGTCGGGATCTGGATCGCACGCATCTCCCACGCTATCAGTATCGAGGTCCGCTTGTTCTGAATTACTTTTTGTTGGGCAATTATCCGCATCGTTATCTACCCCGTCTCCATCGACATCTGGGTCGCACACGTCTCCAATTCCGTCCAGGTCTTGGTCTTCTATGACGTCCTCGTACACATCCGGACACCCATCTTCTGTATTTGGAATGCCGTCTCCATCGCGGTCGGGATCACAGATATCACCTACCAAGTCGTCGTCCATGTCTGATTGGGTTGGGTTTGAAAACAGTGGGCAGTTGTCGGCGTCATCAAGCGTTCCATCATTGTCATCGTCGTCATCGCAGCTGTCTCCCGCCGCATCTTCATCTTGGTTCGCTTGCCCGGGGTTGTACGTCAGCGGACAGTTATCGACTGCATCGATAAACCCATCATTGTCGTCGTCGTCATCACATGCGTTTCCTAGGCCGTCTTCATCGGTGTCGGTGTTCTCACTGTTTGACGTAGTGGGGCATGTATCCTCGACGTCCGGCACGCTATCTCCGTCGTCGTCGAGGTCACATGCATCGCCAATTGAGTCGATGTCCAGATCGGCCTGTCCAGGATTTGCCACCTTGGGACAGTTATCGGCAGGATCTAGTGCACCATCCCCATCATCATCGGGGTCGCATACATCGGCGATATTGTCTCCGTCTAGGTCCGTCTCAAGGGGATCTGCTTGGAGCGGACAGCTATCTTCAAGGTCTAGAATGCCATCACCATCGTCGTCTTCATCACAGGCATTGCCGACACCATCTTCATCGGTGTCGAATTGCTCTGGGTCGAAATATTCCGGACAAATGTCGGCCGTATCGGGGATGCCGTCCCCGTCATCATCTGGGTCGCATGCGTCTCCCAGCGGGTCACTGTCTAAATTCGACTGTCCGGGGTTGGAGAGCTTGCTGCAGTTGTCGATGGTGTCGAGCACTCCGTCGTCATCATCGTCTGGATCACATGCATCGCCTAAGGCATCGTCATCGAAGTCGGCTTGTTCAGGGTTGTAGAGCGCTTCACAGTTATCCTCTAGGTCGATCACTCCATCATCATCAGAATCCGCTGTGCACTCGGGAATATTGTCGGTAGCGCCGTCACAATTATTGTCAACCCCATCACAGATTTCCGCCGCTGGCAGTGCAGCGGTGCAGGGGAGGAGTTGCCCCGTGTCTACATCACAAGACCGCTCGCCAGGGCATGCACCAAAGAGGTTACTCTTTTCACAAGGCACGGGTGGTGCGTCTAGGTCCGTGTCACCATCACAGTCGTCATCGACTCCATTACAGACCTCTGCGGCAGGTTCGCTGGCCGAGCAGGCATACGAGCCATCCACACACATCGACGTACCAAGGCAGCTGCCGTACTCATTCTCATTGACGCATTCCAATGATGGCACGTTGTCATCAGTGGCTCCGTTACAGTCGTCATCGAGGCCATTGCAGGTTTCCAACCCAGGTACCGGCGCATCACAGGCACTCCATTGGGCGTCCTGGCATGTTTGGGTACCTAGACATGTCCCGATGTCGGTAGTGACCTCGCAAGGCAGGGGGGCAAGATTATCTGCGGTTCCATCGCAGTCGTTGTCGGTACCGTCACACACCTCCGCCGCGGGTACGGGGCCTGCGCATTCAGTCCAAACGCCGCTAAGGCAACTACGGCTACCGGAGCATGTGCCGAAGTCGTTGGTGATATCGCACGCTTCGTCTTCTAGTCCCTCGTCGGTTTCCCCATTGCAGTCATCATCCAGGGCATTGCAGATTTCCGCCGATGGCGCCGCACCGACGCAGCTAGACCAGCCGGAGTCAGTGCATGTCATTTCGCCAGCACAGCCCTCAGGCGATGCACATGGGCGCACCAGGCCGACAGATTGTTCGTTACAAAGACAGTATCCGGACGTAGGTACGCAGAAATTATCCTCGCAACTTTCGCTAGCCTGGCAGTCATCCTGTGATGAGCATGGTGTAGCGCAAGCGCGGCTTCCGTCTGGCATATCGCTACATTGCCGTTCTCCAACACACTGGCCTTCATCGCTACAGGGAATGCAGCTTATGGCCAGGCTGGACGTATCGGATACGTCTTCTTGTGCACTATCTAACGTCGCCTCGGCGTCTGGCGTTGCAACGTCCGGGTCGATGTTGGCTGCATCAGGGCTATCGGACGTATCTGTCTGGCTGGCTGCATCTGCAGCCGGCGCTACTGCTGACTCCACTGCACTCTGGCCACACCCGGTGAAAAGTGTCAGGCCACAGCAAGTGAGTGCCCATAGAACGGATTGACGAACCATTTTCATGACTGCTGCAGAGTGTACGAAAATTGAGCGCATTACGCAGGTATGGAACAAAATAAGAGAGGTTCTCCGGTGCGTTCGGGTCAACTTTTTGTTAGTTGACCGATGAACCGCTCGATAATGGCGTAACCGTCACGACCTTGTTCAGGATGGAACTGCACTCCCCAGCGAGGTGCATTACGATGCTTGATCATCTGCACAGCGCAGTAATCGCTGCTTGCTACTGTTTGATAGCATGCAGGTAGACGCGTGGTCGCTTCGACGTGACTCACCTTGACCGTTGCTCTGTTCCCGATTGGAAGCAAGGCGTTGTCTCTAATGGAATACACTTCTCGCCAGCCAACGTGTTTCTTACGCCCATCATAGCTACCGGTCACTGGGCCACCTTGGAGGGGGCCAATGTCGCCGCCTTCTGCGAGTACCATCGCCTGACACCCGCCGCAGATGCCCAACGTTGGCGTATTTCTCGTCTCTGTTACAACTTCGAAAAGATGCATGAGGTCCGGGCCGTAGGCATCGAAAGGCGTACCTTGTGGTCCGAGGATGACGGCATCGACGCGTTGCAAGAGATCTGGCTCGACTCGCAGGAAATGGCGCTCAACCACTCGGGCACCGAATCGCTTTCGAAAGATACGCGTAATGTGTTGGATCCCGTGTCGAGTTGACGCATTCGGATTCAGATTTACCGCTAGAATCAGAAAAGAAGTCATTACGGATACTTCAGAAGGAATGCTTGGATTAATGCTCCGAGGCGCTCGGGCTGATGGCGATGGATGTTATGTCCTGCGTCTGGCATGGTCACTTCTACGGGCTCTCGGATTGCACTACGTCGTTTTGATACATCGAAATGTTTGAACGGGCTCTTTCCCCCGTCAATGAGCTGTACGCGTGCGCTAATATTGGCGAGTAGCGCGACAGCGATTTCTTCCACGTACATTGCGCCCATCCGGGCCCGATGTAGCGGGTCCCACTTCCAGACATACCCCCTTTTCACTGGCCGGGTAGCGATGGCGGCGTGTGTTGCAGCCCGCGTCTCTGTGAGAAGGGTATCGTATTGCCTCAGTCGGGCTGCGGCTGCTTCCAGATCAGGCATGACCTCAGGTGCGCGGTCGGCCTGACGTCTGCGCGTTGTTTCCACAAATTGCCGCATGTGCGCTGGTGCATGAGCCCAAGGATGTTTCGGGGGGCCGAGTCCTTCGATAAGGGTCAGTGAGTGCACTCGCTTCGGATATGTACCCGCCGTATAGGAACATACCGCTCCGCCCATAGAGTGTCCGACCAATGCACATGGTCTTTCTTCAGTCACCTGGAGTGCGTCCATCAACGCAGTCAAATCAAGAATATAGTCTGGGAACCAGTAGGCACCGCCACTCCCGACCCATTCACTTTCTCCATGACCTCGAGCGTCCATCATTACGACACGAAAATGTGTAGCGAGTGGTTTCATGACTTCCTGCCACGCTCCACCGCAATCGAGGAAGCCATGGTGAACAATGACCAAAGGTCTATCGGGGTCGCCAATCTCCTGGTACGCGATTTGTAGCCCGGCTGATTCAACGTACTGGATGCGTTCGCTCATGGATTACACTGGGATTTTTCACCGATACTGTCCCAGCATTCAGCGTTGTCGGGACATCCAGGGCTCGTGCAGCAGTATATTGGCAGCGTACCGCTAATACAGCGTTCGTTGGTGCAATCCCACCCTTGGGGACAGTCGCAATGCGATGAACAAGTCGGAGGAAGCTCGATATCTTCGGCTATCGGGGATGAAGCATCGGTTGGATTCAGTACAGAGCTGCCTCCGTCCATGGCGCCAATGATTTCTGGCGGTACGATCGGTTCGCCGTCTGTTCCATTGAGACTTGAATCGGTAGCGCCCGCGTCATCTGCAGGGATCGTGACTTCTATGCACCCCAGAAGACAGCACAAGATGGCGGCTCGAAACAGGATAATTCGAGGTAGCATGTAGGAGAGCTTGGCACTGCGCATGATAAGCGGAGCATACAATAAAAACATAAGAAAAGCCTGTCAGGCGCGACGAGTGCATATCGTCGCGTGCAGGGAACGAACGGGTCGTTTATGCTGTAGCTATGCCGGTGATTGCAGTCGATATTCATGGTGGAACGAAAGCGCCGATAGCGCCTGTCGCAGCCGCGGCGGAGATATCACGTACGACAGAAATCGATGTGATACTCGTTGGAGACATGCGCATCATTGATGACTTGTTATCACGCGTACCCTACAACCCAGAGCGCTTGTCCACGCATTATGTGCCTGCAGAAAGTACGGTGGCGACTTGTGCGGAGCTGGTTCGCTCAAGCCAGGCGCATGCGTTGGTGACGGCCGGTGACCCCCCGACTGTGTTGAGAACCTGCGTGAATTCGTTCACTCTTGTTCCCGGACTTCGTCGAGCTCCATTGGCTGCCGTGTATCCGACCGCACCTCGGCCTGGCAATCGTGACCCGTTCGCGCTGATTCTCGATGTAGGTGCTACGTTGCAGCCGAAGGCCGATGATCTCGTGCAATGGGCAAAAATGGGGGTGGGCTATGCATCACGTATTTCAAAAGTCGAAGCGCCCACAGTAGGCCTCCTATCTACGTCGGCCGACCCACTTGCAGGGCCTGCGCATGTCGTGGAAGCGCACCGTCGTTTGGCTGCGGATACATCGGTCCGATTTGTCGGCAATGTGAGCGGTCTCGACGTGCCAAGAGGCGCCGCAGACGTTGTGGTCTGTGATGGGTTCACGGGCCAGATTATATTGCAGCTACTCGGGGGTATTGGAGACTCAATTATGAATGCGGCCAGCCAAGCATGGGAACGCCGTATGTCGTGGCGGATGGGACTTCGTCTATTGGAAGGGGCAGTTGTCAGGTTCCATGAACTCATCACGCACAACGCCTATGGCGGGGCGCCGTTATTGGGGTTTGACCAAGTGGCAATCTTGGCACTTCAGAGCTCAGATTCCGCCGCATTACAGAATGCAATCAAGCTGGCTGCAAAAGCGTACCGGGAGAATATTCCGGGGGTTTCGGCGGACGCACTATCGGTATCTTTGACGTGACGCATATCTTTCGTTGGGACCTGGATAAAACGTACCTTCGGACCGAGTTCGACACGCTAGGCGATATTGTGCGAACTGCGTTACAAACTGCGGAAGAGAAAACTAATATCCCCGGGACCGCAACGCTCATGAGGGAGCTACGGCGGACTCCAGACGGCACACAAAATCGTATCCACATCGTCAGTGGGAGTCCTCGGCAACTTCGTCGAGTACTCCTGCGGAAGCTACAACTCGATGGAGCAGAGATCGATAGCCTCACACTGAAGCCTAATTTGCGCAATGTCCTGCGACTGAGGTTCCGCGCCATTCGTGACCAACTAGGCTACAAGCTCCCAACTCTCCTAGAAGCACGTAGCAAGGTGGAGCAGCCGTGGACGGAGACTTGCTTTGGTGATGACGCCGAAATGGACGGCATCGTTTATAGCCTCTATAGCGATATTTGTGCCGGGCGGATCCGTGGAGACGCATTGAACCGCATACTCCGCGAGGCTCGTCTGTATCCCGATCAAGAAGAGCGGATACGTCAATGCGCTGCTGAACTTCCATACTTTGATCCAGTGGAGCGCGTACTTATTCATCTGGAGACGGGGTCACCCACGAGCCGGTTTACTCCCTTGTGGCCATTGGTGGTCCCTACATTCAATACGTTTCAAACCGCATTGGTACTGTATGGAGATGAGCGACTGACCGCCGAGTCGGTTGGGCGCGTTAGTCAATCGATGATCGATAACTATGGTTACGACGGCACCCGACTGCAGTATTCCGTAGATGATGCTGTTCGGCGAGGGATTGTGTCTGCAAGACAAGTGCGGGTGATTTGTGACCGACAGGGACTGCACCCGCCAAAACCACGCATCACGTTAGAAACGAAGCGCAAAACACCCGATTACATTTCTTTGATTCAGGAGGTCCACGAATGGCAACAGTCGAGAAAGGCCGTTCGTAAGGCCTCACCAAGAGGGCTCGCGCAGATATTGGGCTTGGACCGCCGCTCCTAGGCTGCTGCGATCACTGTCTCTACGTATCGAGATTTCCGACTCAAAACGCCTCATTTGCCAAACGTCAAAAAAGTTCTAAAGTTTCGTCGTCCCTTGGCCGTTGAGAAAGTTCATCATTCGAGGGCTCTCCATGCTACAAGCTCGCGTTCGGCCTAGTGTCGAGCACCAACAGAACAACTTCTACCGCATGCTGCGTGTGATCCAGGAAGCACGACGCCTTCCATCTCCACCGGCGATTGTGGCTAGACTTACCGAATTACTCGCCGACCCGGAGTACAAGTCGAAGGAGTTGGTGAGCGTGGTTGCGATGGATCCTGCCATCGCCGCAGAAGTGCTAAATCTCGCTAATAGTGCCTACTTTAAACGGGCGGCGGGACCCACCGGAAGCGTCCAGAAGTCGATTGAGACGATTGGCGATCGTCAGCTGATGCAATTGCTGGTGGCACGAGCAGCCCTTGGACTACGCAGTCGTATACTGACCGGGTATACCCTACAGGAAGTATCGCTCTGGCATCGCAGTCTGACCGTGGCGGTTGCTGCCGGAGTACTGGCACGTCGCACGCAGCACACGGCCTGGAGCCACGCCTATACGGTGGGCCTCCTTATGGACATTGGACTGCTCGCAATGGGTGAGTTCATCCAGGAACACATCACTGCGCAGACGGTTTCTGCGGAAGCATTTAATCTTGATGACTTCGAAGTGCATTGGTTAGGCATCGATCATGCGGAATTGGGACGGCGGCTGGCTCGTACCTGGGGCTTACCTCCGGTCGTATGGCAAGGCATTGGCTATCACCATCGTCCAGGAGATGCGGGCGAATATAGTAACCTAGCCTATGTCGTGCACGGTGCCGATGCGATTACGAATGAGATGGTCGGACCACTCAGTGCTGGGCCGGTGACTGCGGCAGTCGACCCACGATGGATGCAGGTGGTCGGTATAGACGACGAAGAGATTGAATCCATCAAGCTATCGGTGGAACGTGAAGTCACCGCTGCGCTGCGCTCCCTTGGGGCCACTGCGACATAGACAACTGCGGGACAGTCTTCCGTACAACTATCCTTAGTCTAGAGGTTATCCTTAGTCTAGAGGTAATTCGCCTTGTGTTGGCCTCTTCACCCTTTTCGCTTTAGGCCGGCGATCCCATGGTCGCGTGCCCGGACTTCGGCGAGAACCGTGCTTTTTATATACGCGCTTGGCCTCAGACCGCGCACTTTTGGTTCGTCGCCAGCTTCCAATTTTTGCCTTTGCGTCCTTATATGCTTTGCCGTGGTCAATGACTGGTTTTGGGTAGTCAATTCCGATTCTACATTTTGCTATCGACTGAACGCTTTGAGGCATGAGGTGCGGCTCTGCTAGATATTTATCTGGTACATGCGTGAGTTGCGGGATGTACTTTCGGACAAATACTCCGGATGGGTCTTGGTCCAGTTGCTGTTTTTTGGGCGAATAGATCCGGATGGTATTTATCCCGGTGACTCCAGCTTGCATCTGCGCTTGCGTGAAATGGATACCGGGTTCAAAGTCGAGAAAGTGCTGCGCCAAGTATACCGCGGTAGGTCTCCAGTGAAGCCAAAGTTGGTAGCTCGCGAATGACATCAACATGGCGCGCATACGAAAGTTGATCCATCCGCTCTGATGCAACGCACGCATACATGCATCGACCATCGGGAATCCGGTATTTCCACTACACCATGCACTGAACTTACGATCATCGAACGCATCTTCACGCATGCCATCAAATGCACGGTTCACATTGTGAAACTCCAGTCTTGGTTCGCTCTCCAGTTTCTGCATGAAGTGACAATGCCAGCGGAGTCTTCCCGCATAGCTTTCCAGCGACTTAGCCCAACGGGGATCGATATCTCGCCCCGCTTTACGAAGTACACGGACGCGCTGAGTACGGGCCTCAGTGGCGTGGTGTATGGTTTTCATGGAAATAGCGCCCCATGCCAAATAGGGCGAGATCCGACTGCATCCTGTCCATCCCTCGACCGGGCTCGACATGTCGGCTCGGTAGTTGACTCCTCGCTCCGTAAGAAAGGTGTCGAGAGCTTGAGTCGCCTTGCTTTCACCCCCTTGCTGGACGTTGTGCTTACGACTCGGAGATAGTCCGAGAGCAGATACTGACCGCCGGGGACCTTGAAAAAGGGCAGGTAGAGCTACGTCTGGTGCCTGTATTGCGTTTGGGGCGGACAGGACACTTCGGGTCATCCGTGC
>PKDL01000524.1 GCA_002863065.1 Pseudomonadota bacterium | reverse complement strand
AGAGGCCGATGGGAAAGGGACTGCCAGAGCCACAACCAATACTACCGTCATTCAAGCACGCATGCAGACAGGTCGCCACGGGTTCTGTGCCCCACGGCCATTGTTCACCGCCGACCCCGCGCGCCGCCTTTTCCCATTCCGCTTCCGTACAGAGGCGCTTCCCCTCCCATGCACAAAATTGATCCGCTTCGCTCCAAGACACGCAGTTGATGGGCTTCTCATCGACTCCATCATCGGACGTACATTTGAATCCGTCTCCAGCGGCTGTGCAGGCTCCAGACAAGACGCAATCGCCGTACTCCGCCACGGTGGTCTCATACATATCTATCAAAAATGCATTAACAGTCACGAGGCGCTGGGGCATTTCATCTTCGAGGCACTCCAGTTCGATATCCGGGTTACAGCCCATCAGAAAATCACCTTGAGGCACCAGCACCATGTCGTCTTCACCACCGTCGACACACTGGCCCGCAGTGCACACCTCGTTCAATGCGCATTCTCCACACAGACCGCCACAACCGTCTGAACCGCATTCAGCAGCCGTGCAACTCGGCATACAGCAGGCGCCATCCAGACACACCCCTACGCCGTCGGCACATACACCATCAACATTCTGATAAGCACAGCCACTCCCACTGACGCATTGGTCTGCAGTGCAGTCATTGCTATCGTCACAATTGATCAATGAACCGGGAACACACTGCTCGTTCTCGCAAACATCCCCGCTTGTACAAGGGTCGTTATCTGTACATGCCTTCCCGATCGGTACCGGCCCGTAGTTGCAACCGAGCTCACTCGAACAGTTATCTGTCGTGCACTCGTTGCCATCATCACAGCTCGTCGCACCACCGGGGAAACATGCCCCTGAACTACATGTATCTGCCGCAGTGCAGGGGTTTCCGTCATCGCAAGGTATCCCGTCGTTAGGTGAACTGACACACCCCGTATCGAGAGCACAGTAGTCTATCGTACACGAGTTGCCATCATCACATGGTGCCGATGCTCCCCCCTGACAGCTACCTGCATTACAGTAGTCATCCACCGTGCATGGATCCCCATCATCACAATCGGCAATTACTGCGAACTGAACGCAGCCGGTATCCACGGTGCAACCACTCGTCGTGCATGGGTTATCGTCCTCGCAATTCACGGTCTCGCCTAAACACCCACCATTCAGACAAGTGTCGCCCGTTGTGCATGGATTACCATCATCACAGAGAGAGGCATTCGCAGTCTGACTGCAGCCTGACACCGGATTGCATACATCCGTTGTGCACGTGTTCCCATCAGAGCAGTCGACCGGTTGGCCCAGGCACGTTCCCCCAATGCATTCATCGCCAGACGTGCACGCGTTATTGTCATCACACAGCACACCGTCCTCGCCCGCACACGCTGTCAAGACAACGGGATTGCTAAGCTTCATCTCACCTACTGCGGTGCCGTCGGTAGGCGCCGCTCCACATGAGATAGTATCACCTACCACAGCCCCACTAAGGTATGGCGTCCACGTCTGCGATATTTCGTCCGCAACCATTTGGCCATTTTTGAACCAGATGTATTCATACATCGGTTCCGCTCCATCTGAGTCAAAATACCCATCACCTGTACATGTAAATTCGGTGGAGGGCGTTCCCCCGCTGGGAGTCAACACCGTAGACTCAGAACTGGGTGCACTATTACCGACCACAACCGGAAGCGATGTCTGCTGGGCTCCGCTAAATAGACCATCCGTAGGTGTCGCCTGACACCGTATAATACTTCCAAGGGTAGTTGCAGACGCCGGTAACGTACCCATGTCGTCAGTAAATACTGATGTCGTCGTGCCGCCTGCCTCTATGAGCCAATTGTATTTGAATAATACCGGGTCACCATCCGCATCGCTTCCCGTCGCAGAGCACAATAAGACGTCGGACGTAATGGGGTTTGTCGGCGATACCGAAACCGACGTCACAATCGGTAATGCATTGGTCAGCGAGGCAGCATTTACACTGGGCACAAGCGGAAGCACTCCATCACCAGTGAATACGGAGGCTGCGCAGGTGAGCAAGGTCGGATTCTGACTCACTGGTACAGCTGAGATAGAGGCTCCAACCTTGTCGGCAAGTAGCACTCCATCGACGTACCACCCATACGTCAGCGATACGACATCCCCATCCGCGTCAGTTGTCTCGGTGTTACACGTAAAGATGCTTTTGTGGTTCCCAACGGGCGGTGAAACGGTTACCGACAGTAGGCTTCCTGGAGCATCTCCAATCACAAGGACGTCCGAGAATACGGGCAGCGAGTCCTCATATCCATCGGATACTTGCCCGATGCACCCCACTGTATCGCCCTTACTAAAGAGTTCGGTGGACAGAATTGCGGCCGTCGATACGATCTCGTTATTGACCACCCAGCTGATGTTCGGCGCCAACGTATCACACGTATCAGGATCACTAGCTTGCCCAATTTGACACGAAATAAAGGACTCAGTGGTAGGAGGAGACTGACTCGAACTAATCGTCACAGATTCGACCGCTGGAGGTTGATTCGAAAAGTCGACTGTTTGTGCTACTGACTCACCAGCCACGCCATCGGCTACCGGCGTAGCTACGCATTCGAGTGCCGGTCCGGCAATAATCTCAGGCTGTGATGTAGGCTGTCCTCCAATGTACCAAGCCACATTGACCGACACATCGTCTCCGTCGACGTCTGTAGCAGTCGCTGAACATGTTGGAATCGCACAGTGGTCGCCATTCTCCGGACCAACCGATACGGAGGTGATAACTGGCGGCGAATCGCTTATAGGCAGACAGGTCTTCGATGAGACAATGGTTTGGGACTCTCCGTCGCTCACGGTAACGTCACAGCAAATGCTCTGACCTTTGCTGAATGCATCCGACAATATGCAACTAGGGTTATCTTGGGCTAGCGGCTCTCCATCAATAAACCAGCCGCATACCTTCGTAACTGGGTCGCCGTCGATATCAGTTACCTCCGCATCACAGATGAGCTGCGATTGAACGGTCACCGAAGCATCTGAACCTGTATTCGACACATCCGCGCCCGGACTTGTCGGTGGATGATTAGCCATTGTGCACGGCAAGCTGGGTACTGGACTGCTTTCGAGGCCGGATTCATCAATAGCTGTAGCACAGCAGGTGACGTTTACTCCCTTGGCGGGAGTCTCGAGCAGGGTGCTGCCGTCAGCCTCAGAAGCCAATTCGGAAAAATAGGGAGGATCGTCACAATCCGATGCTCCGATGTGCCAATCATACCGGAACTGCAACGAACTACCCTCAAGGTCGGCGCCAAGTGCACTACAAAATACGTAATCCACAGTATTGCACTCGAGCGTCACCAAAGTCGTTTCTGGAGGCTCATTGAGAATGAGGACGGTATTGCTGGCTACTGCCATCCCCGAGGTATCATCGTCAGAGGGAGTGACCAGGCATTCGACACTATCGCCCGCCTTAAAGACACCTTCGAGCGTATTTGTCACCTCGCCAGCCAGTACCTCTCCATTTTTGAGCCAAGAAAATCCGATGGCTACGGGGTCATCATCCACATCTGCCGTGGAATTCGGCAACACAGAACAGGACAGTACGTCATCTTCGTAGGCTGCGGATGGCGTAACTACTACGCTGGACGGCGCGACGACCGGCGCCGAGTTAATGACCGTCACACTTGTACGAAGTACCTCGCAGGAGGTGTCGGTCGTCGAGGCGACTCGTACCTCATACGTGTGGTTTTTAACAGTGAGACCCGACAACAGAGAAAAGCCCTGAGTAAGCGCCTCTCCCGGACTTCCTGTGAGATCGTACCAGCCGAAAACGACGTCAGTACGGGGCGGGTCTAGCTGGGCTTGAAGCGGGACATCTGACGTGGGTGTTGACGGTGTTATCGTGAGAATACCTGATGGACATGCAGCACGCGGAATGACCTCCCCAGACGAATCTACGACTGCCGATCCATCTTCCACCGTCGATCGATCAACGTCTCCCGAGACCACGACATCACTGCGCTCCTGTGACGGAGTCGGGTTATTCGTGCCCTTCCCACACCCCTGGAGCACCAGACAACTCAACAGGACTGCGTAGAATGCCGAATGCATTTTGCGAGTATACCTAATTATCTTGGAGAGAGGCCAAGCCCATTCGACTCCACCCCGTATTCCATGGTGCATACGAGTTACTCAGCTTGGGTCGCCTTTGTAAGCTCTGCCTTGATACCCTCGATTACACTACCGAGCGACGGGTCATCGTATCCCGCTGAAACCGCTTTCTTGTAGCTTGCGAGAGCAACCTCCCAGTCCTTTTTCGCGGTTGCTGCGTCCCCGATTAACCGCCAAAAACCTGGTCTATCGGGATTTGCTTCAGCGAGAACCCGATAAAACGTGATGCTCTCATCATATCGCTGTAGACGGAAAAGTGCATCTGCCAGGTGAAGTGTGACCACTTCATTGCCAGGTTCGCTACGCAGTACGCGACGGTATGCAGCGACTGAACGGGTCCAATCCTGGAGATTGTAGTACGCATCCGCGAGGAGCTTCAGCTGAAAATTCGTCGGGTTCGCCACCGCGGTGAGTCGGGCAACCACCTGACTATATTTACCTTCGCGAAAGAAAGCTGAAGATTCGGGGTCCAGATCGGCTTCGGATGCACTTTTCTTCTTCTCTGGTTTCTCTGATGGATTCTTAGCGGGCGGAGTATCGCTTGCAGCCGCTACCTTCATTGGTACTGGGAAGTGTTTCCGCCCGTCCAGGAGAGCGGTCAGCCACGGCGCGTCACTATCAACATCTGCGCCCCCCGTGCGCAATGCGAGTAACTCCTGTTGAGCCGCATCTTCGTTACCCTCAAGGATGTGCAACACAGCTAACCCATATCGACCCTCTGGCGACGCTTTATCCGTCTGGATCGCTGCCTTAAAATGACCGTAGGCACCTGCCTTATCGCCTGCTGAAAGCTTTTGACGCCCCAGCTTGGATAACTTCTGAGAGTCTGTAAGCACTGTTCGTTTTGAAGTCGGCTCCGACGACCCACATCCGAGAGTCGTAAGCCCAGCGAGTAATAGCAATACACGTAACATGCGCGGACGATAACAGCCCATTGCTATGCCCCCAAACAAACGACTAAGAGCCCGTCTTTTCCGATGTAGCATGAGCTTCATCCGTGTCGGCAGGGACAGTGTGTGAAGAGGTCTCCGCTGAGTTTGTACTACCCACAAGTGCGCGCTGACGTAGCAGCAAAGAAAGCGTTCCAACCAAGAGACACATCACGAGAATGGCCAATGCAAGCCACCGAAATAAGGGGTGCTCCTGGACCTTGGATGGTTTGGCTGCTGACTCAGACTGGCTTTTTTGAAATGCGGCATGGGCTGCTTGGATGTCGGTGAGGGATAAAGCCTGGGTACGTAAATTGGGGTCGCTTACTGTTGGTCCGGGACTCTCCGATGTAATCTTGTCAGTTTGCGCTCCTTTGCGCTTGGGACTCACGACTTCAGGACGCTCACCTCGACGCTCCATTTCAGCTACATCGTCTGCCAGTAAAAATACGGTTTCACTCACCGCCAGTTCGGTGGAACTCACTGCAGGAACATCTGGGGCAGTATCCGTATCGCTCTGCATGCGCACAGATTCAGCAACCCCCGAAATGATCTCATTGCCCTCTGCCGCATCGAAAATGGCAGTCGCATTTTCTGCGGCTTTTCGGCGCAAATCCTCAACTCGCACTTTGGGTTTCGAATGATGCGTCAGATCTGCTGCATTGAAGATGACACTCGCCTCGCTTGGCATGAAGTCACCGCGCTGCATAAGATCGAACATGCCGGTGTTGACCCGAGGCATTTCCTTGGTGGTCTCCACTTTTTCATAGGCCCTGACCATGAATGACTTGACCTTTGACACGTCGAAATTGGGGGCGTACCGACTAAGATAATGGTCAAACACTCGGTACATCTCAGCCGCAACCGAGTACCGAGTCTTTAAATCTCTGGACAGTGCCCGAGCAATCGCATCATCCAATGGTGCCGGACAATCACGACGGTATTCTCGAACCCGTGGGATAGGCATCGTGCGAATTTCGTGGAGTATGGCGAGAGGATTCGTCGGTCCTCCTTCACGGCGAAAGAGCGATTGACCCGTGACGGTTTCCCATAAGCATATGCCGAGGCTAAAGAGGTCAGAGCGTTGGTCCACATCGGAGGCGCCAGCCTGCTCCGGCGACATGTAATAAAACTTCCCCTTAATCACACCGACTTGGGTTTGTTGGATCTGAGTGGATACTTTGGCGATACCAAAATCGATGATCTTCACATCACCATTGAAGCTCACCAGGATGTTTTGAGGAGAGATGTCCCGGTGGATCAAATTTAGCGGGTCACCCGTATCGGTAAGCAAATTATGCGCATAATGCAGTGCACCACAGACTTCACGCCCGACATACGCGGCAATATCAAGCGGTATCATCATATTTCGCTGCCGGCACTGCTCATGTAATCGGCTTAGGTCGTACCCATCGATGAACTCCATCACGATAAAATAACGACCATCGACGCATCCAAGGTCAAAGACCTGACCTACATTCTTGTGATGGAGCCTTACCGCAATCTTCGCCTCTTCCACGATCATCCGGTGAAAGTGCTTCTCTTCGAGATACCGAGGGTGGATCATCTTCAGAGCAAAGTACTTCTCCACTCCACCCGCTGACCTGCTCCGGGCCAAAAAGATCTCAGCCATCCCGCCGGTCGCAATCTTGCGAATCAACCAGTACTCCCCAAATTTTTGGGGGAAGGTCTTATCTTGTTGCTGAGTGCCGTTCATTACCCCGACATCCTCGATGCGCGTATTTGAAACCCCTCAAACCCTCCTGACGGTACCAGTATTGCTCCATCTGTGCGAGGGCGAGAGGCTCTACTCTGAATGCGATGGACCATGAATCTCATCTCCAGCAAACTCCGCGATCACTTGCCACTCACCAGGTGCCACTTCAAGGGGGATAGCCACACGCGTACTGAACGCGCCATTTTCATCGGTTCGAACATGACCCAAAATGACAATACGCTGCGTCAGTTCCGAATTCATCAGCTGAATTCGCACCAGGCCTCCACGTACCGCTTGTCCTGACATCGTGGTGACTCGACCCGCAACCTGGAACCCCTCGCCACGAAAAGCTGAAGATACAACTGACGTGAGTTGGGTAAAACTGGGTTGCTTATTGCGATTGACACGGAATACGTACGGAGTAGCGGACTTCGAGCCGTCCGGTACCGATGCAGGCATACCTGTCGCATTCGATGAGGATAGGCCCTCTACTGGATTGCCAGCGCCCTGCCCGCCTCGTGCTGCGCGCTGACTGTAGCCAAAACGAAACCCAGGAGGAAAGCCCCAGGGGTCATCGAGGTCAGCCGCATAGGGCTCATGATCCTCGCCGCCGCGAACGTTCATACCCTGAGCACCGCCTCCGAGGTCAATACGTAGCCAACCCGCCGATGGTGCGTAGACTTCCACAAAAACATGCGCCTCATTTGATACATACCGAGCAGGTATGCCCAGTGCGTGTGCAGTCACCACAAATGCATAACTTCGATGGCGACATACGCCACGTTGAGACAATGCAAGAGTGAGATATAGGCTATCCTCCCCAGCTTCCACAGTGCCGGGTGAAAAGGAACGAAACCACCAAACTAGCTTGCGAAGAGCGGCTTTGTAGCTATCCCGCTTCGAAATACCAATCCGCCGAAGCACCTTTTCAGCGTCCCGCGCGATCGGCTTAGGCAACATGGGTCGCATAGACTGCGGAATATCGTTTAAGCGAGCGCGAGTTACCGACTTCGCAGTGAACCAATTATGAGGCGCGTCCAAGACGTAGCTCACCCGGGCACGTCCGGTAAGTGACGCCTGGACGTATAGGTTATCTGCCCCATCCCTAAAGAACTGCGCTTGTGCGTCTGGTGCAACCTCAACACTCAGCAGCCTAGACTCGGGTGAAACCGATGGAATTGGGACAGGTATGCCGGGTGAGAACTCAACTAAAACCGAACCCAAAAACGTGCTCCTACCATCGTCCGCCTCAGGTGCTCGAATCGGAACATCACGAAGAACCGTATCACCCACAGTCAATCCGCCATCCGCACGCACCGTGTCCTTCGCGCTGTTGCGCTTGAAGGGAATCACCGCAGGATCGAACACGACATGATAATTCAACCAAGGCTCACGCGACGTATTTCGATCCGGTTGCACCACATCCCGCACATTCTGGACAGTCGTGGTTTCACTCGTGCGAGACAAATTATCTGTGCGATAGACGATCTCATCGCTGGTCCTAGGCGCTACGTCGGGCGACCGGTCATTACGCGGCATCTCATCATCCGATTCGTAGAGAACTGCCGGCGATGCGCCTGGAGCAGCTGTTAGGCCACGTTTCACGGGCACGGGCTCATGGCGGACGGGCGTAGGGGTGCTGTTGGTATCTTTTACCCTATCCTGCGATTGTGCCACGGCCTTCTGGGACGCACTGAGAGCGAGAACGCACACAGCGCCACACATGAACCACGCATGAAAACGACAGGTCAGAGAAGTAGAGGCCTGAGTCCGCACATGACCACCTTAACGGTCGACTGTAAACGTGTCATCCAAGCCGAGTGTTTTTATTCATGCACCTGTCCTCATCACGGACGACCCGTTCTAATTTACGAGGTGAAGACACACCGCTACAGTAATGGAATGACAAACCCCACCAATGTTGACCCCAAGCACACTCCGGCAGACCAGGACTCGGCCGACCGAGTCAGCGAATTACTCGCCGAATTTCAGCCCGCTCGCATTCCGTTCGAACGGCGTATTTTTGCGAATCGCAACCTAAAAATGCGGACCCTCGATACCATCGGCTTTGATATGGATTACACGCTCGCTCCGTATACAGAAGCCATTGAGCAACTACAGGTACAGCTAACCGTGGAGCGTCTCGTAGACGAACTTGGCTACGATCGCGAGATCCTAAATTGGAGCTACAATCCACAATTCGCTATCCGCGGTCTGGTCGTAGATAAGCGCCTCGGTAACATCGTTAAGATGGATGGGCATCGATATATATCTCGTGTCTTCCATGGCACTGCCGAACTCAGTGCAGATGTCCGACGCAATCTCTATGCAAACGACAGAATACGCATGTCGCGACAGCGATATGCGATCGTCGATACCTTATTCGCTATCCCGGAAGCTTGGCTGTTCGCGAAACTAGTAGACCTGACCGATGCTACGGCGAAGAAGCGGAAGTCAGTGAGTTACCGGAAAATTTGGAGTGACGTCCGAAAAATCATCGACCGCATCCATGCCGACCAGACCCTAAAAGATATTATTCGAGAGGATATATCGAAGTACGTCATCGACGACCCGGGCCTACCCGATACGCTGCACCGACTCCGCCAAGGTCGAAAAAAGCTGTTCGTGATGACAAACAGCTACGGTCCCTACACCGATGCAGTAATGAGCTACCTATTAGACGGTAAACGCTCTGACTACCCACATTGGTCAGATTACTTCGATATCACAGTAGTAGGGGCGAAGAAGCCGGAGTTTTTCAGTCAACGCTCTCCGTTTATCGAACTGGATGAGGAAATGAAGCCGAAAAAATCGTCGGTCCGTTCACTACGACCGGGCGTCATTTACCAAGGCGGAAACCTGATCGACTTCGAAGCGCTTTCGGGCGTTGGTGGAGATCGTGTCCTGTACGTCGGAGACCACATCTATGGCGATATACTCCGCTCAAAAAAAGACACTGCATGGCGCAATGCACTCATCGTTCCAGAGTTGGAACGTGAACTACGACTCTATGAGGCGTTGAGTGAACAATTCGAACGTCGAAACGAACTAGAAACGCATCGCAGGCAAGTGGATCAAGAATTACGTGAACAAGATACCCTTCTTCGTTCATTGCGTGACTACCGTTCGGGGCATACCAACCAATTTACCGCTGAAGAGCATGAGGCGTTTGCTCACGCACGACGTATTGCCAAGAATAAGGCGCGACGGCTGGAGCGTGCTCTCTCACGTTGCCTGAAAGATATGTGGTCACTCGCCGGTGAATTGGAAGATGCATTTAATCCAAACTGGGGGATGCTTTTCAAATCGAGAGCCGAACATTCTCTCTTCGGTGACCAGGTCGAGGATTTCGCCTGCCTATACACGTCACGAGTATCGAACTTTGGACAGTATTCCCCATACCAATATTTTCGAACACCTCGAGACCTATTACCGCATGAGCGCCTCAATATTGAACAATCTGAAGACGATTTGCGGCGATAGAGAGTGCAACATCACCAGAGAGGCTAAGGAAAAGTAAAACGACATCCATCCAGTGCGCGAATCATTTGCCTCCCGCGAGGATATAACGCCCAATGATAGCGCCGAGTGACAATGAATCGGACAGAACAACCGGCCCGCAAACGATAAAATTTGGAACACTAGTCCGTTGTTTGCTGGAGCACATGGTGTCAGAATCGGACGCGTGTTATCACACGAATTATCCGCCGGCGGATTTCTGTTGTGAAACACCACCGCCGTAAAGGGAGCCCATACCGATGGCGTATCTCGTCCTCGCTCGAAAATATCGACCAGCGACTTTCGATGAGATCGTTGGACAAGACCACGTAACCCGAGCGTTGAAAAATGCGATCCGTCTCGATCGCGTGGCACATGCATTTTTATTTACTGGCGCTCGAGGGGTTGGCAAAACCACGGCCGCACGTGTCTTAGCCAAAGCGCTACAATGCGAGCATGGCCCGACCCCAGAGCCTTGCGGTACTTGTCGATCATGCGTGGAAATCACCGCTGGCTCGTCTTTAGACGTATTCGAAATCGACGGTGCATCCAATCGCGGTATCAACGAAATACGCGAACTACGCGATGGCGTCGCGTATGCGCCACAACGCGACCGCTACAAAATATATATTATTGATGAAGTTCATATGCTGACCTCAGAAGCGTTCAATGCACTTTTGAAAACGCTTGAAGAGCCCCCTCGACACGTCAAATTCATCTTTGCGACAACCGAACCTCAGAAGATTCCAGTGACCATACTGAGTCGCTGCCAGCGCTATGACTTTAAGCGCGTTCCACTGTCACAAGTACGAACCCATCTTGAGGAATTACTTCGATCTGAAAACATCGCATTACCGAGCGAAGGTATACGCATGGTGGCCCGCGAATCAGAAGGGAGTGTCCGAGATGCACTATCTTTGCTCGACCGCGTCATCAGCTTTGCAGGAGATGGCGCGGACGCCGCGGCAATTTCTGAGTGTCTCGGGGTCGCAGACCGTGATTGGATCATAAGTCTGCTTCAGGCGCTTCTGGACGGCGATACCGCCAATGCCCTCGATGTCGTAGCCAAAGTACATGACTATGGCTATGACATGAGGAGTTTCACGAGTGATGTGCTGACTACCATACGAGACTTGGTCGTAGTAAAAGTGTGCGGCACAAACGCAAAAGCAGCCGAGCTCAGCGATGCGGAAGCGGCAGAGCTGAATACCTTAGGGCAAACCATACCCATTGCCGCGCTCCAGCGTATGTTCCAAATTCTACTGAAGGCCGCTGACACCGTAGCCCACTCTCGTCATCCGAGATTAGCACTCGAGATGGCACTGGTCCGTTGTTCTACCGTGCGTGACTTGCAGACCGTGCCTGAAGTATTGGCCCGACTTGAGGCTCTCGAAGCACGACTTACAAAAGGATTACCGGCACCTCCGGCTCCCATGCCGCGACATGCACCACGGGCAAAGCCTCAAATAGCAGAGGCCGGCCCAAACGCCGAGCGCAAGCCAGCACCGGAGCGCAAGCCAGCGACCGAGCGTACACAAGCACCTGAGCGCAAGGTAGCCCCTGAGCACGAGCCGGTCCCGCAACATACAGCACCACCACGGGCCCCCAAGCCCCCTCCCCAGCCGGATGAGGCCAGCCACGCTACCGCAGCACCCAACGGGCATTCGACGTCCAAGGCATCCGCAATGCAGCCTGATCAATGGCCTGCATTCGTAAAACAGACACTCAGTACGGACCCATTGCTTGCGTCGATGCTAGAAAATGCCACTGTGAGAGACAGCGCTCCTGGCTCACTTGTCATTGCAGTAGCCAATAAGTTTTATCACTCGCAGCTATCCGGAGGTCGAAATAGTACCCGGCTAGCTGAGCTTGTTGCGGCATTCACAGGAACTGGGACGCGAATAAAGGTCTTGCAACTCGATACCGAGACATCAACCATCGCAGATGAACGTAAATCGCGGCACAGCGCCATCAAAGATGAACGACGTAATACGCTAATGAATCACCCCGTAACCCGTGCAGTAGAGAACGAAATGGACGGGCAGGTGGTAGATGTACGGCTAGAGGAGATTCGTGATGACGAGTGATAGTCAGGGCCCAGGGGGACTTCCGTTTGACCTGGGAATGATCATGAACAAAGCACAAGAACTACAAAAGAAGCTCAGTGAACAGCAGGAGCAAGCAGAATCCATCACTGCTACCGGGAAGTCGGGTGGCGGAATGGTGACCGCGACTGCTAACGGCGCGGGTAATGTGCTGCGGATTGAGATCGAGCCGTCACTTGTCGCGACTGGCGATAAAGACATGATTGAGGATCTGACGGTCGCAGCTGTCAATAAAGCACTGACGAACGCCCGTGAGCAGGCCAAAGCAGAGCTATCGAAAATCACCGGAGGGATGCAGATGCCCTTCGACCTCAACTCTATTCTCGGGTGAAGCTACCTCCTGCATTAGAGCGGGTAGTCGCTTCTCTGGCACGACTTCCTGGGGTTGGGGAAAAAACCGCCACACGATTCGCATTTCACATTCTGGGTCAGTCTGACACGTGGACCTCAGAACTCGCACATGCCGTTGGTGAATTGCACAGTGCAGTACAGCACTGTGAACGTTGCCATAACCTGTCGGAGGGCCCTCTCTGCGTCGTATGTAACGATTCAACGCGTGACCCACGACGTGTGTGCGTTACGGAAGGCATACAGGATCTCATCGCCATAGAACGCGCTGGGGAGTTTGATGGCCGCTACCATGTACTCCACGGAGTCCTTTCACCGGTCAAGGGGATCGGTCCTGACCAATTACGAATCGATACGCTCATCAAACGTCTCGAGCCCGAAGGCATCGAGGAGGTGATTGTTGCGACCAACGTCGATGTTGAAGGTGAAGCAACTGCACTCCTGCTGCAACGTCTCTTAGAAAAACGCGGAGTCACAGTTACGCGGATCGCCACCGGTGTGCCCATGGGGGGCGAACTGGAGTATCTCGACCAAGTGACCTTGGCGCGGGCGTTACGGGACCGCAGACCGATTTAGATAGCAAGGAGCCGATGCCGTGACGACTTCAACGAGGTCAGATGCTAGCCATACTCTCCGCCGTTCGCTCACGCTCACGGCTGTGGTCGCACTGGGCATCAATGGTGTGATTGGTCAAGGGATCTTTCTGCTACCAGGCAAAGCAGCGGCACGGATGGGCCCAGCATCGGTGCTGGCATTACTCACTGGAGCGGTACTATGCCTACTCATTGCACTTTGCTTCGCGGAGGTCGGATCACGTTTCCGTGGCACTGGAGGAGCATATCTATACGCGAAAGAAGCATTCGGAGACTTCATCGGTTTTGAAGTCGGATGGATGACTTGCTGCGTGGCCGTCATCGCTTGGGCCGCACTCTCCGTCGGTTTTACCAAAGTCCTTGGACACTTTATTCCGGCAATTGCCTCGGGATTACCCCAAAAAATCACGGCAGTAACCCTCATGTTTAGTCTCGCCGGAGTGAATATTCTGGGAGCAAAACAAGGCGCCGCAGTCAGCACCTTCTTCTCAATCGCAAAGTTGGTACCGCTGGCTGGATTTGTCCTCATCGGTGTCACCGCTATCGAGCCTACCTACTTTCGACCATTCGCACCCAATGGGATCACCACGCCATTTGCCGAAACTACCTTGCTTTTACTGTACCCGTTCGTTGGTTTTGAAACGTTGGTCGTGCCTGCCGGCGAAATGGCGGACCCAAAACGCTCTGTGCCCCGGGCACTACTCATTGTCATGGCAATTGCCAGTCTCATCTATACCGCAGTCTTACTCGTTTCTATCGGCACATTAGAAGGAATTGCCGGTCATGAAAATCCAGTCGCTGCGGCCGCTGAAGCGGTCATGGGACCCGTGGGCGGAACGATCGTCGCCGCAGGGATTGTTGTCAGTGTCTTTGGTATCAATGCCGGGGCCGCTTTAGTGAGCCCTCGGCGATTTTATGCACTTGGCGAACGGGGTGACTTACCCAGAGGGCTCGCTCGTGTATCGCCAAGAACAGGCGCTCCGGTCGCTGCGATCCTTACGACCACCGTACTTGCCTCAATCCTCGCTTTCTCTGGTTCATTTGCCGAATTAGCGAAGCTGTCTGTACTCGCTCGATTCATGCAATACATCCCAACCTGCCTTGCTGTACTCGTACTACGACGACGGGGCCATCATGATGGATTTCGCCTACCGTTTGGACCAGTCCTTCCGGTCATCGCCGTAGCCTTATGCATTTGGTTGATGGCCAACGCCAACCCTCAAAAGCTGCTGTACGGCGTATATGCGCTCGTCATTGGTGCGATGTTTTTCGGCCTAAGCCGGCTGTCTCAAAAACGCAGCCTTAGCGACACACAATCGTGACCTGCGGCGCGGTCAACGTCCCCAAGTGGTGATACTCGCCTGCGTTGCACGTGCATTTATTCGCATCTTGGTTCAGAGCAGAATCACCGGTGTGGTCGCCGACCATTAGGTATCGTCGCGATCCACTTCCCATTCGAAACGATTGGGGAGTTGAAACAGATCGTCGAGGACTTCCTTTGGGTTGGAATACAAAGAAGGCGCGCCCTCAATGACACCGAACTCCGACCCATGGTCGTCGTCAACTCCTTCGAAAACCATGTTGTCAATGCGCGCGATAAGCGCATCATATTCCTCACGAAGTTTCTTCTGCTTCAAGCGCTGTTTCGTGAATCTGAATGGCCGTTTTGCAAGTACTCTTTCCCGTTTACGTTGCCACTTTCGCCATGATTTCGCACTACCCGATTCATGTGCTTCGCGACCGGCTTCTACAAGATTTCGGATCCCTTTCGCACGTCGCTGCCGCACAATGAGCTGGCGGAGGCTGGTAGGCGTAAAGTAGGTCCGATCCCGAGAAGATGCGTGGTAGGTTACCCACATCACCCAATGAATAGGGTGAAAATGATACAACCGCCCGTCCCAACCGCCATCTGCGAGTCCGACTCCATTAGCGACATCGCTGGTAAGCCACATATAAGGCAGGAACTTCTTTACCTCATCGGAAAAGAGACCGGATTGATTCACAAGTGCACGGAAGTCACTATCTGATACCGCCCTGGACCACGACTGACCGCCTGTCAACGAGGCGACCCAGTCTACCTGATCGCTCCACTCGGAGATATGATAGGTAATCGACCGACGCAGCTGCTCACGATACGCTTCGTTCGCGTCGTCTTCTCGACGACTCTCTGCGGCAAAAAAGTCAATAATGTCATCAGGTGCGATGCGCTCATCAGGCCATAATTTGATATTCCGATACGGCTTCACTCGAGACGCGTCCCGGAAAATCATGAGGATGTCTTCGGTCGTCACTGTCAAATCAGCACTGCGTGCACGCTGCGGAGTACGGAAGTACTCTGCATGGCGATCGAGGTCGATCAATTCCACCATTTCTTCCGTGCAAAAGACCTCGACATGCACGCCGACGACCCACTCGTCTTCATTATCACGGTCTGGCAGTAGCCCAGTAAACCCCAGCCACTCACCGGCTAATACCTCAATTCCTTCCCCTTCCTGGTTCGCTAACAGGGCGACTTTGTTAGGATCAATGAGATTCGCGGTGCCCTCACCAACGGTAAGATAGTTCGATGACTTGCGAAGAATATCCTCGGCGACATCCTCATCAAGGTCCACAATAAGGGCGCGCCGCTCCGCATCGATGGATTCTCCTGCATCGAGTTTCTTACGTATGGAGTCTCGTTCTGCCTGCCTCTGAGCGACGTATTCCTTTAGAGCTCGTCCGAGGTCCTCCGACTTCGGATCCTCATTCTTCTGCGCGCGTTCAAATTCATAGAGGCGCTTCACCCACGTCAGCTTCTCATATCGATCTGCCAGCCGTTCGCCAGCGTCCTGGGTTAGCTGACCCATGGAATCCAGATGCATATACAGCGTGAAGAACTCCAGATTGTCGGTAGGTAACGTACCGTCATCATTTAGCTTAGCGCTACGTTTGGGAATCTCGATGCGATGCTTCAGAAGCACAAAATTGTTGTGCCCGAGGTCACGTGCCTGTTCCTCAAAATGTGCAGCGACGACCACTCCATCAAACATCGCATGCACCGGGTACCGTTTCTTACGCCCTGGCTCGGGTTGCGGTGGGTATAAATGTACGCCGCCATGCCACGTCTGATTGGGACCTATCGGATATGTTCCACCTTGACGTGCTGTTTCACTGTTCCGAGTGAGCTCATGGGCGGCCTCAGCGGCCTTCGCTATATCGCGTCCCTGCAGAATCATGTCCTCGTTCCATGCGAGAGGAAACCAATTGTATTCGTTCTGCAATCCAGAAAGTACGCGCTCCCAATCAAATGCAGGCCCCGGGTCCCATCGTTGGTCATCGAGGTGCCAGTGACCGATGAACCCATGAAGCTTTTTCGTGTCTTCGTCGGCGAGCAGATGCGGAATTACCTTGCCATCTGGCGTCATCGGGTAGGTTTTCTTCATGTCGAGTTCGCGAACGAACAGCTTCAACAACAGAATCAGCGACTCGTACTGAATTGGAGTGTATCCCCATGCGCGAATACGTGAGTTCTGTATCTTCAGAGACCGCGGCTTCTCAAACTCATACTTCGACAATGCCTTCTTCAATTTGAGGCCGGACAAGCCTTTCGCCTGTAACTTTTCTCTCGCCAAATTCCGATATGCGGCTCGGAGCCTGTCGAATGCAGCAATGCGTTTACGTTTTGACGTCCGCCCAAGGTTCGTCATCATCAGGTTCATATCGATGCCAACCGACTCATTATTGGTCTCGCCCGCATGCGCAGTCCGATCGGCAACATCCGCATACTGGTAAATAATGCCGTTCCAGTTGATGCAGAAGTGTGTGGAAAGCGGCGTCGGTTGCCGGCCGAGGAGAACAGCGAAGGTTTTCCGAGCGTGCTCCGTCAAATCGGTATGAAT
>PKDL01000522.1 GCA_002863065.1 Pseudomonadota bacterium | reverse complement strand
CGCCTAGTGCGAAAAGCCGTTCGCATTAATGTTTGAATACGCTATCCTAATTTTCGTCATGTTGATTATACGCTCCGTGTAGCAATGGGGCACGGCACGAGGAGGCTTAGAGATATGCATACCCTCAAATGTTTCGTCATCATGCTGGGTTTTCTTTTGTCCTGTGCATTTGTCCGTGAACAGCAGGTCAAGATTGCCTCGCCCGACGAGGAAAATATCTAGGCACGAGGCAGACCGCTGATTGCTTTGTAGGCTGCGGGGCTTGATTCACTCCGCAGCGAACAGTCGCCGTAAGCTGATACCAAACCACACCGTTTCCGGCCATCACCCATCCAATAATGCCCTATTGCACGTCCTCACACATCGGACCGCATTCGTGCGAACATACCGTATGTCTCAGAAACGTCTGCTGTTGCTCGGTGTCGTTATTTTATCGTGTGGACCAGCTCGACTTGCAGAATTAGATTCACCGGATAGACAGTCTGCAGACCGTCATAACCCAGACGCGTCCGATGCGACTGCCGCAGAATCTACCGAGGGTGCAGCTGGTCTGTTGGGAGCAGCAAACTCGGGCACGGCCAGCCCGGAGAATCTGGATACAGTGCCTGTTTGGGATATGCCTGCCCATCTCGCTTTAGACGAATACGAGACATTGGACTTACCTCTGGCGGTAACCGATAGGGGCAACAAGAGGGTGCGGGTATCATGTTCGCGGCTACCACCAGGCGCCAAGTTGGACCTGGCGAACCGTAGAATCAGATTCACTCCCGATTTTATTCAAGGTGGCCGTACAGAGCGGATTGAATGTTCGGCGTTCGCTGGGAAGCATACATCGGCGGTGTCGATACCCCTTGTGGTACGCGACAGCATACGTCCTCCGGTGCCGGTAATTACGCAAGTCGAGACTGAATCTGGATTCGAACGACAGACTGTTATCCAAACTACGGACAAGTGGCTGGATGCACCGGCTTACAGTGGTCGAGAGTTCAGCGCCATCGTGACCGTGCCTTCAGTCATACTCGATTCGATACCAGTGCGCATCGTTCTACATGGTTATGGCTCTGAACCTGGCTCTCAGGGGTCAACGCGCGAAATTCGAATTTATCCGCACGACCCATATCGGACATACTGGTGGGGCTATGCTGAGGGGCTGCCGGAGCGCTTGACTGGTGTAGTAGCGGATTTCACACAGCGGCGAGTGCTCCATCTTTTAGCATGGGTTCTTGACACCGTACCTGGCGCAGACCCAGAGCGAGTGTATGTGGTGGGTGCATCTATGGGTGGTGCAGGAGCCTTGTCCATGGGCCTTCGCCACGCGCGTCACTTCGCATATGTCGAGAGTGTGATTGGGCAAACGGTCGCTCGAAACCACCGCCCCACTAGGGTAGCCCAGCTTGCAACCCACTGGGGGCATCCCCAGGACGACCTCCCAGGGCCGACGAGGTTTGAGTCGGTGTGGAATGCACAAGACATGGTCTCGGTCCTAAACAGTGATTGGGGGGCACGACAGCAATATGTGTTCTCGTATCACGGGAAGGATGACCCGATTATTCACTTTGGCGCGGTTGTGCAGGCCAGTCCAGTGGTAGGGCTCTCGTGGTACCGGGCTATTCAGTCGCTTAAGACTGGGCACTACGCTGTCTGGGATGAAGGCGGACACGGTATTCCGGACCCGGTTATGGGTGCAGGCTGGTATGAGAATAATTGGGATCGGATCCACCATCCTGTAACTTTTTTACGTCGGGATCTGCCATTTCCAGCGTTTACGAACAGTACGGCCGATGGTACGCCTGGACAGAGCGGCAAGGGGACATTGGCCTTCGACGTAGAGTCAGGATTTGCCGCTGATGTCTCGGTGCCAGGTGACACCGGCTGGAACGGAGATATTACGGGGACTTTCAACCGCTATTTACGTTGGGATTCGAACTCAATCGTAGATACAGCTCAGGTCTCTTCGATCACAATTTGGGCGGTGAACGGTACGGGAGAAGCGTCGCCAGTTTCCGGTTATCCGACGAAAGGTGACATGTATGCGGGACCAATTCCCATATCCGTGGATGTCACGCCGCGCCGGACTCAACGCTTTCGCTGTCATTCGGGCGAGCAAGTGGCATGGACTTTTGGTGTAACATCCGGGACGGCGGTCTGTTCCACGGATAATGTGCCAACTATTGTTCAATTACCGGTGACTCATGAGCAGACCACGTTACGAATCGTCCGTCTTTGAGCTAGTCCGTATGATCTCGACCGCTAATGCATCGAACAGGCGAAACCTAAGAATGTGAGTATCCAGAGTGATACACTACTAGGCATGGCTCAGGAGGTTCCGCTTAGTGTCCTAATCGAACGCGTAGGTTGCGATGACGTCGCTGACCGAGCATTCGTGCGTGGATTAGCTCACTGGTTACACGAAACTTCGGCGCGACTGGAGTTAGATGTAGTTGAAGAACTGCGGCTTCTCGACGTGGTGGTGACATTCAAAATGACGGATCGTGTCAAGCTGGTAATTACTGGGTCTCCTCCTGGAGCTCTTCCCGGAGATGTAACGATAACGATCGATGAGTCTGATTTCCCACATGTGACCGCCTACGTGTTGGATTCACCGAAAGACGAGCCATACGACTACTGTACTCTCGATTATGCATTGAGTGGGATGCCCGTGCGTATCCGCCGCGGCCCGTTCGCGGGACAAGAGGGGGTCCTTGTGGTGGCCGCCACCATCAAAGGTCAGCCGAAGCATCGGGTACGACTTGGTACGACTGTCGTGACGTGTGATGAGGATACGTTGGAGCCTATCGCCTGAGAGCATCGGTCGTGGCTACATCCAGGACTGAAGGCCTTAACGGGTAGACGACCCGGAAGAAAGTCACATCAAATCTGCTCAAGAAATCAAAGCAATCCGCACGAAGAAAGCGTGGATACTGGAGCCTTTGGCACCCGACGCTTATGCTGAAGGTGTGACAAAGCTCAATCATAAGATGCTGCCAGCCCGTAATTTGAGGTGATGGATGGAACTCGCGAGACAAAGTCTTGAACGACTGGCCTTTTGTGCGTCGCTAGTCCTTGTGGGGCTGGCCGGATACGGATGCGGCTCTCAGTCGGGTTCAGATACTCCTATGAATGACGAGACGGTCGGTGATACGCGCGCGGGGGGGGATGGCACCCACACGACTCCGGATACTCGTAGTTCTGAGGTGAGCGCACCATTGGACGGTCGGGCGCTCACTGTGGAGATTTATGCTCATAGTGATTCCGATACATGCAACGTAACAGTATTCGCTTTGCGAGCTGACGGCGACGACCTACAGGTGGGCTTTGCGGAGGGGTCAGTCTCCGAATCGTTCACAGTAGAATGGTCCATTCCGCAACATTGGGATTCTGCTCCAGACATGCTCCGGGTGGAAGTGACGGGCGCGGGAGTAGGTAAGCTGGCGACATTGGTGAACCCGGGAGCAGAGCGAGTAGTAGTAAATGTCTTGTCCGACTGGGCGGTCTCTCTTGCGGGCTATCTGCATATGACTGGCTCGACGTCTTGGCAGGATGCTTGGGTGGACGCTGTAACTTCCGTGAATCAGCACTTTTCTCGACCGAATACTCTTGAGCTAATTACACCTGCCGAAGGCGAGTACAGTTCGGAAGCTTTGCGTGTGCTCGGGCATATAAGGCGGGGCCTAGCATGGCTTGCCAGCGATGTGAATGCTGAGCCAACCGTCCTGCAGGCGGCTATTTCCGGCGATCTGGCGGATGGTCTATTTGACGGCCGGAACGACGATGCGACCTCTGGACCCTCCTGGCTGGAGGTAGAGACTACGCGACATCAACTGGCTGAGGCAATTTGGCATACCGCTCTTGACGACGTAGACGAAGCTAGTTGGTTACTCAAGCCTGGAGGGTTGCTGGAAGATATCAGCACGGATGCGGGACCGTTATATCCAATAGAGACGAGCGCTACGCCTTTCCAACCGCCCGCGATGATGATTCAGTGGCTCCCGCCGCTCGTACCGGAAGGCAGCTGGTGGCACGCCGAGATGGTCGTCTTCGCATTCGAAGTGATCAGTGCGCTGCCATACGATGTGGTTGTCGAGAGCCCACCTAATACCATCGCCACAACGCAGCCTGACGGTACATTTACTGTGGCGATTGACCCGATGGCTCTCAATGATGGGCCAGCGGAACTGGTGGTTCGAGCGACCAGTGTGTCGGAGACGATAACTCGCAAGGCATCGTTTAACATCGACCACACTCCGCCGGTAATTGTACCCATCGTGTGGCCTGCTGCTGGTCAGGTGTTCGAGGTACCCCAGGTGTCGATTTCGCTCGAAGCGTCTGACACTGGTGCCGGACTCCAAGGTTTTGACTTGTTTTTGGATGGACAACAGGTCACAAGCGGGTTGGACGGTTCGCTCAACATTGATCTGAACCTGGATGATGGGTCACATACGCTGGTAGTGCAGACGGAAGACGGTGCGGGGCTGACATCAGTACAATCGGTACAAATTATTGTCGATACCACTCCGCCCACTTTTACGTGGGTTGCCCCGGTAGAATCAGAGTACTTCGGCAATAAAACAATTGTGTTTCAGGGACAGGCGACCGACCCTGTTCATCCTGTTCAGTATGTACTGCTCACTTTTCCACCGTTTGAGCCAGAACAAGTGGAAGTCGACGCCTCTGGAGTGATGCAATACACGCGTACATTCTTTGGGAATGGCTTTTTCACTGCCACCGCAGTTGCGGTGGATGCGATCGGTCAAGTGAGCGAGCCCGTTGATGTCTCCTTCGGCATTGATATGACTGCGCCCACTTGTATTGCAAAGAGCACTGACCATCTTTGGGTTGGGAAAAATGAGATGCCACTCAAAGTAAAGTGCCTGGATACTGAGTCAGGAACGTCTACCGTTACCGTGATGCATGAGTCTGTTGGCGAAGTTGAGCTGACTTACGATCCGGTATCTGAGAGCCACACGGGTTCAGTGATTTTCCCCGGCCTAGAACCCAAACACGGGGAACAAATTACCTTGGCATTTACCGGCACCGACTTCGCGGGTAATCAGGGACAAACGCAAGTAACTCCGACGGTTGATACCGTGCCACCAGTTGTTGAACCCACCCTGTTTCAGCCCTTCATAATGGATGCAATGACGGGCAGTGCCTACGGAAAAGTCGTCGATGATCTTTCGGGTGCTGCTTCAGTGACCGTGACCTCCTCGTTAGAGTCAAAGGTATCCGACATCTCATCCATACTTTCTGGACAATTCGTGGTCTTTCTCGCAATTGCTGCACCCTCCGATGACATATCCATGGTGGGCAGCGATAAGGCAGGGAACCTGTCCGAAACTGTAACACTTGTGCAGACGGTCGATACGGAACCGCCTGTTTTTCAAATAACGCCCCCCGTATATGGGAGTAGCGACGTCCATATTCTTCCACCAGGTACTGAAACCTATACGTTCACTGGCACCGTTTACGATGAGATTTCCGGTGTTGATGACTTATTGATGTTCTGCTCTATCGGCACTGTGTTGGATTCGCTTGCAGTGTCCCCGCCCAATGAGAACGGAGTCGCCACATGGTCGGTACAGCTGGACCTGACTGGACCTACCCCATCTCAATACGCTGCCAAGTGCACGTTTAAGCCGGTTGACGTAGTTGGTAATCAGGGGGAGGCAACTACGATCAGTGTGTATGTCGACGGTACACCACCCATTCTTACGATCGACCCAGTTCCATTTGTGTCATGGTATGCTCCCGGCACTCCTTATCTACTGTCCGGTACTGCAAATGACTTTTTTGGAGTAGGCGTCGAGAAGGTCATAATAGACCTGGATGGCGCTCTAACTGATGTGTTTCCGACAGCAGATAGCTGGCAGCTACCGATTGCATTACCGACCATGCATGGGACTTCTACAGCCTCAGTGACCGCCACGGATCTGTTTGGCAATACAAGCGTGGCTAAAACAGTCACAATGAATATTGATGCTGAACCCCCAGCTATCACCGTTTTCAACTCATTTACTCTCGGCAGCATAGAGATTGACGGGGTGATGTGGACCGACAAGGACACCACCTCTGCATACTGCAACGGAACGGACGCTCAGAGTTTCTCCGTGACCACGTGTATCAACGGTAACTGTAATGCCTCTGGTGGTTCACATAGCGTTGTCCTACCACTTGGCGAAGGGGAAAACCTGCTTGAATGCGTGGTCACTGATGCGCAGGGCAATCAGACGGCGCAGCAGATAGTAATGATGGGCGATACGACACCGCCGTCACTAAGTACTGATTTTGCTGAGGGTAATTGGCAGGCGGCGGGCCCGGTTACTATCACCGGTACTACGAATGACGCCGGTGTGGGCCTAGCATCTCTGCACGTCAAATATCCGGGGCTAATGGAGTCTATTCCCGTTGAGCCAGGGGGGACATTCACCTGGACTGGGTCCATCGATACGACCACAACGATCACTTTGGAGGCGACCGATCTATTTGGAGCTCAAGCCGTCACTTCGTTTACCGTATTGGTGGATACGACGCCTCCCGAGCTGATGCAGGTGGAGTCAAGCTACCTCCGAGAAACAGACGTACAGGTTGAATGGGACGGTGATGCGGCGATGTATACGGGCGGGACGTCGTATTCGATGCCATCGCAATGTGTGCTAGGCGTCTGCAACATATATAAGTTTCCCACACGTGCGCGCTTTACCCAACCCACGGACATCCAGAATAATAATCTGCCGCATTGGAAGTTTTCGGTAACAGATGAAGAGTCGGTATTTGTCGGTTTAGAATACCGATTCGTAGGTAGTCAGGGGCTGATGACAGATTGGCAAGTAGCCGATGATTCGGCTGACGGCTTGCTCGATTCCATCTACACGGTGGTCTGGGCGATTGACTCATTCAGTGAGAGTCCAGAGACGTTCGTATTATCGACGGAGAATGGGCCTATTGCGTTAGAAGTAAGGGCAACTGACGAGCATGGACTGCAGTCGGAGTCTAGTATCGCCCTTTCGAATCAGCTCTGTTCACCACCCTTACGGGTCGAGTCCATGCCACTCGTGACTGATGGTACCGAAATGCAGGTGCTATCACTGCAGGACGGAACATTGGTTGGCGAATCATCGTTTACTGACCGCAGGCTTTTGAATGTGATGGTGACTAATCCTTGGAGCATTCCTATAAAATACCGTCCTCTCCCGGGTTGGTATCAGAGGTTCATTACTGGCAACAGGCAGTGGGCAGTTCCAGCCTTTGGTTGGTCTGGCGGTTGTACGGCTGGCAGCTCCTGTTCCCAGGGGTTGTGCGTACTTCTTTGGCCTGATTCAGATTACGAGTGCGAAGCGCCGCCACAGATGACTCCTACCACGTCTGAGTACACTATTCCGGTTCAGTTTGAGATATCGGTTACCGACAATGCAGGGGTAGTCACCACTACAGAAGAGGGGGGTGAGCTTTGGCGGCTTATACCGCCCGGAGGGACCCATGTATTCGACCTGAATGGCAATACCTTTTGTGACCTGGACTACGTGGATGATTTTGAAATGGTCGTGTCGGGTGGCGCTGTAGAAACACGGCAATTTACTGTGTATGACCCGCAGGTGGGCTGTAACAAGGAGTGGTCCTTACCTGATGCCGCTGCGACCTGCGCTCTTGCGTCTGGTTGTTCCATCCCCTACTGGAATCCCTTCGTGGTTCAAGGGGTGAGTTTTACTCTCTGGACGGATAACCCCACAGTACTGCTTTATACCAAGCTAGGGCTGGGTGATTCCTCAGAGTATTATGACAAATGGTATGCGCCGGAAGGTTCAGCGCTGCTTCATTCGAGTGATGCGCTGTCAGGGCAGTCTCTGAGCCCCTACATTTATTCACCATTTTAGTGACATTTATGGGGGCTGATTCGCGGTATGCCAGCTCCCATTGCTCCGTTGTAGAAGTCCCTCGTATTGCACCGGCTGTTCTACTTGTCGCCGGGAGGAATATAGTGCAGTCAACGTGGCTTGAGCGGTTGATGCACCCACGAGTAGACAGTCTTGATGCGGAATTGCGGCCACGAAATTTGAGCCCACATACTGGGGAAGAACCTCATCCCAAAGTGCATCGAGGAGGAGTAGGCTGGCTTCGCATCCATCTCCAATGCTCAGCTCCCAGATAGATTGCCCATGCTCCAATAACTCTAAGCGACTATTTGCAAATTCTGTCAGCTGCCGAAGCGCAGCCTCGTGGAACGCTGCCTCTGTCATCGACGCATTTATAAGGTCTATACGCTGTACTAGTTCAAAATGTGCTGCGTCTTTTGTGGGCTCAACGATATAGACGACTTGTCCGTACGGCAGATGCCGAACGATGGGATATGAGTCATCCGAGATACTTTCCCCAGACGATTTGGCGCATTCTACGGTTTGGCGTGGGTTCTCCGTTGATGGGATCAGATGAGCGCGAGCCCTAAGGCAGTAGCTGATGGCCCGCTGTTTGGCATGTTTCGAGGTCACTCCTCAGTCTCCTGGTGCGCGTTGGGGTCATCTTCCATCAAGCCTATTTGTCCCAGACGGTCGATTCGCTTGTGCACCAAGCTAATCAGCTTGGTCTTGAGTGTCTCGGATGGGTTGGCCAAGATGTCATCGTCTAACAAGTCGATCTCGCGTTTCAGGATGGCTTCCACCGCACGGTCGACGATGTCTTGGCGTGCCCGTCCGTCACTCAGTAGCAGGATGAGCCGGTCGAGATCATCAAGCGATACGGACATATGAAGTCGATTTGTAAGCTGTTCTCGGCCACGCCGGAGCTCATGCGCAGCGAGACGATAGGCGCGAGGGTGTGAATAGCAGGGGGTCGGCTCTCTTCGTGGTTCAGATAGAATATCTAGCGCTTCGCTTTCTGCGAGACTCAGAATGATATCAGCCATCACTTCCCGGTCGATTGGCTCTGTTGCATAGGCATCGCACAAATCCCCAATGAGCAGGGGAAGACTGGAAAACGGTCGTGATGCAGGAAAGCATGCACCGAGTAATGCAACGACTCCCTTGGTATGCGTACGTACAAAGGTTTGTTTATCACGTCCAGCAACAAGCTCGAGAGGAACATCTTCCCGGATATCGATCGTGTCAGGAGCAGGAGCTCGTAGTGCCACGTGCAGAGGTTCCAAAGCGTCAGCATTGGGTTCAATCCGCGCACAACTTGATTTCGTATGTACTACTAGCGAACGTCGAAAATCCCGGCCATAGGCATGGTCGATCAGTGTTTCACGCGTCATGGCTGAGGATTCATGTTGGATCAGTAATCGTAGATTATCCGTCAGGTCCGGATGCCTCACGTCTGAGGCTGCCGATTCCATCAGCCACGTTAGTCCGTGACGAGCACATTGCTCGTTGAAATCTTGAAAGGATACAGGGTTGTTCTCCGGTGCCAGGTAATCATGAAAGACAAATGGTGCATCACTTAGGGCGGCCGATTCCGCATACGCCTTGAATACGCGACCGTGCATTACATTTTCGGGAAGGAGCTCAGCCATGTCATGTGCGAAGCGAGCTGCAGTCTTTACTTGATGTCTGGGCTCGTCGTCTGGTGCTGTCATGAATAGCATTGAGTCGCGTACAACCCGCCGAAGGTGCCAACCAGGAGTAATGTTGTAGCTTATGTATGCTAATCCATCAGGTGCTAGCGTGCGTGAGATGGTTTTCATCAGGGCTTCTCGAATATCCGCCGATACCCATGAGTACACGCCATGCGCGATAACGTAGTCAAAGGCGTCCTCGTAGTGGAAGTCGCTCATGTCCGCGGTTACAAACTCTACCGAAGTGACTCCCGTGGCTGCTGCGATTTCTTGTGCGGTTTCAATCGCTCCAGGTGCCCCGTCTACGCCCAATGCGGTTACGCCGGGTATGTGTGCCGCCAGTGAAATTAGGTTGACGCCGTCACCACAGCCGAGTTCCAAAATGCGTGCGTTTTCTACCGGTGGAACAGGACCACCGATAAGGGCAGATAAACCAGATAATCTGGCCGGATGGGTAAATAGGTATGGCCGACCGGGGTAGCTGAGCTGCCGATAGCGTTCAAGAGTTGGATTCACTGGAGCCTTTTTCTCGCGCTATTATGGAGCGAGCATTGCGCGAATTGGTTTTGCTCGCAATGTCGAACGCAGGGAGGAGTGCATAAGTTGACTGCGGAAGGGGTAATACAGTTTACCTACGAGCTACAATCTGGGCCAGCTCCCAGTGAGTCTGAGATAGGTGAACTCGGTCGGTGGAGAAAAGAACTCTTTGACCGTGATTCAATCGGTGGAGATATTTCCCGATATGGAGCCTTTTACGGCAATGTAAGTCTGCGTACTGGCGGAAGTGATGAAGATATCGGATATCGGCAGTTCATCGTAAGCTGCACACAAACCGGCGATGATCCCAACCCCAAGCCAAGCTGTTACTGTCGTATTTTGAGGTATGATCATTTCAACAACCGAGTAGTGGCGATAGGGCCTTGTGCGCCGAGTAGCGAAGCGCTCACCCACGCAGCGATGTACGATGCGTCTCACGATATTCGTGCCATTGTTCATGGGCATGACTCCATACTTTGGCAATGGCTTCAGCAGCAGAATGCTCCGGCGACTCCGTCACACATCGATTATGGAACGGTAGCAATGGCTCATGCAGCGCGCCATGTCGTATCGCGCGCGCAGGGGTCTCCATTTCGCTATCCTGGGATAATGTCGATGGATGGGCACCGTGATGGCGTTATTGCGTGGGGTGATGGTCCAGCCCAAGCTACGAAACGCTATTTAGCAGCGTGGACCGCGAGTCGCATGGGCTAGGTAGGGCGTCATCGAGCGTGCGTTGGAGGTCTAGTGACTCCGTTTGCGGCAAGCAACGTATCGCACCTGGAGGTCCGAGAGCACCCGATTGAACAGTGATTCTTCGGCGTCGGTGAGGTTCCCGGTCGTTTTTTCCCTCAGCATGCACAGGAGGTCAATACTGTGTTGGGCACGTGTCGGGTTAGGCTCACGCCGCCCCGTGTCAGGGTCGGGTACTTCTCCAAGGTGAATCATAGCGCTCGACGCGAGGCTCAGTAGAAACGTCTCGAAATCAGTGCCCTGTGCACCCATAACACCCTCCCTTTTGCTGTATCCTTCAGCTGACGCACTGTGGAGTCAACGGTCAGTGCCCGTAAACCATTGCTTCAAAGGGCACGTAGTTCAAAAAGGGATAGTGCGAAAACTCAAGGGCGCAACCCCGATTGTTCGTATCAGCTGCGGTTACTTTGGGCGGCAGCACAAATCACTGTCTAGGCAGCATAGATGCTTACTGGGGGCCAGCACCCCACGCCTCGGAAAGCGGGTCGGTTAGTTCGAATTCGTCTTCCACAACAGGCTCAGGTTCACCGGGTTTGATGGGCAGCGTTTTTAGCTCCCGTTCCGGGATATTCGTTGGATTTCCTTCTTCGTCGTACTCGACAGCCTTGCCAGAAACGTCTTCAAGCGTTGCAAGCTGGTCGCTGAGCTGTTGCCGCGTCAGTCGGTTATCGAACAACATCTTCTCTTGAAGGCGGGTGTCAAAGTAGTACTCTTTCATCAAAATCTCCCGGAGTTGGCAGGTTGTCTGACATGACTGCCTAGGTCTTGCGTCTTTAATTTGCACGCTGGACAGTGTCAAGCTGGATCGTGTTTTCGAATGCCTTTCGAGCAGCAGAGAACCGCGGAAATACGATGTAGCGCACATCGCTCATAGGGTATGGAATGCATCGAAGGATGCTCCGTTGCATCCAACACACCACGAGGTAGGCCAGCCTCTACTGCCGGTTTAATCCGCCTGGAACTCAGGTTTGGCCTTTTCAAATACGCTCTGTGGACTAACGTCGATGGGAGCCCGGCGTGTTTGAGGTTTGGCTGAAATCGATTATTGGTAGTGAATTACCTAGGAGCTACGTGCATGAGCTCAGAACTCCCCGTCGTACAACATTCTCTCGACCAGTATATGCTTGAGGTTGGGAGGATCCCACTGCTCTCGCGTGACGAAGAGCGTGATCTTGCAGAGCAATTTCGAGACGAGCAGGATGTGGAAGCGGCGAGGAAGCTGGTCGCAGCCAACCTTCGGTTTGTGGTGAAGGTGGCCTTTGAGTACAAAAACTACAACATACGCATGACGGATCTGATCCAAGAGGGCAACGTCGGATTGATGCATGCTGTGTCGAAATTCGACCCAGATCGTGGCTACCGGCTGATCTCATACGCTGTCTGGTGGATAAAGGCCTATATTCAAAACTACATCATCAAGAATTGGTCGATGGTGCCGATTAGCGCTCGTCGGAAGGCGCTATTTGGCAAACGAAAAGCGCTGCCTGCATCCAGCGACGAGCAGGGAAAAGAAACCGAAGCGGACACCGACAGTGCAGGAGAGGTTCACTACCTCGTCGCAACCGAACAACAAAAAGCGGCAAGTGCTGCGGACGCACAGCGTGAGCTACAACTGGCGCGCCGCGATTTTTCCCTGGATGCAACGGTAGGCGAAGATGGGAGTACCACGCACTTATCTCGGTTAGAGTCTCAAGAGCCGTCCCAAGAAGAGAGTCTTGGAAAAGCCGAGGTGGTCAAACAGGTACAAGATGCGATTGCATCGATAATCGATGATTTAGATGACCGTGGCCGCTTCATACTTATGAATCGACTCGTCGCTGACGAACCGCTTAGCCTTGCCGAGATCGGACAGGAATTCGGTGTGAGCCGGGAAAGAGCGCGTCAGCTTGAGCTTCGGGTGAAGACGAAGCTCAAAAAAGCACTCTCGCACCTGGGAACAGCAGAAATCCGGGGTTAGAGGATGCGGCTGTAACCGCACGTTATTATGAGATTGTTCGACAGCCTCCGCGACGTTTATGACGGCTTCCTTGACACGCACGAGACAGACCGGAAGACTGCCGCATCTGCCGCTCGGCCAAAAACGCCGATGTAGGCCTCACAGAGAGGTCCGGTAGCTGCTTGTTACCTGTTTCCACCGTGTGTCGGTGAGCAACGGTAGTGAGCGTGTGAGACAGCGAAAAATGCTTGGCGGTTCAAGAAGACGAGGTTTCGGCCTCTACTATGACGAATTTGGGCGCCAAGAACTCTCGAAAGAGCACCACACGGAGGAATACGACCCTATGAAGAAGGAGTCTTTGGTCATTGCAGTCGCCTTAACCGGCGCAGTTGCATTTTTTCTTGGCCGAATGAGCGTCAGCACAAAGGATGCGCCTTCGCCCAGCGCTGCTGAGCAAGTACGAGCACGCTCGGCCCAGACGGCAGAACCAGCAGCAGTTGCTCCGCCAGCAGAGAGCGCTAAAGCGCAACCGGCAGCCGCAGCACCTGCTGCTCAGCCAGCAGCGGTTGCGGCCAAACCTGCCGCTGCGAAGGTCGCTCCAAAGCCAGCGGCGGTTGCACAACCGGTAAAGCGGGTACCCCCCACTCGGCCGGTACCTGGCGTCGCCGTTTCTTCGGATTCTCCTACCAAGGGTGCGGAAAATGCGAAAGTAACCATCATTGAGATTAGCGATTTTCAGTGTCCATTTTGCAGTCGGGTAAACCCGACCATAAAGCAGATTATGGAAACGTACGGTAAGGATGTAGCAGTTACGTTCAAACACAATGCGCTGTCCTTCCACAAGCGCGCGCGTCCGGCAGCGGTTGCATCTCTAGCAGCCCACCGCCAGGGGAAGTTTTGGGAGTATCACGACAAGCTCTTTGCAAACCAGCGGGCACTCGAAGATGCGAATCTGGAGCAATATGCAACCGAACTTGGTCTAGACCTAGAGAAGTTCAAGGCGGATGTGAAGGATCCGAAGCTGGGTGCCCAAGCCGATAATGAGCAGAAGTCGGCGGTTGCGCTGGGCCAGGGCGGCACACCGGCGTTTTTGATCAATGGGAAAGCGCTATCTGGTGCGCAGCCCTTCGACAAATTCAAGGCCGTGATAGAGACCGAAATTACCGAGGCTGACAAGCTAATCGCTGCCGGGACTGCACCGAAAGATGTGCATATGGCTCGTGCGAAGGTCAACCTTGGTCCCAAATTCTCGATATACCAGGGCAGCCTGGTTGGCGGTAAGCCCGCCCCTGCGGCCCCCGCCCGTAAACCGAAAGCACGACCAGTCGACAAGACGGTTTGGAAAGTGGACTTGATGGGGCATGAAGCCACGAAGGGCCCAGAAGATGCGCTGGTAACCATCGTAGAATATTCCGACTTCCAGTGTCCTTTCTGCAGCAAGGTCAACCCAACGATTGCGCAGATTGTGAAGACCTACGGGAATGATGTGCGTATCGTCTGGAAGAACAACGCGCTACCCTTCCACAAGCGGGCACTACCTGCCGCACGTGCTTCCTATGCAGCACAGCTGCAGGGGAAATTCTGGGAGTACCACGACAAACTCTTTGCAAATCAACGCGCACTCGAGGACGCGGATCTGGAGCGGTACGCAACCGAAATTGGGCTTGATATCGCCAAGTTCAAAAAGGACGTAGCGTCGGCCGAATCTAAGTCGATTGTGGATAAGGACATGGAGTTGGCTACGAAAGTCAATGCACGCGGCACACCGAACTTTTTTGTCAACGGTCGTAATCTCCGCGGTGCGGTGCCATTTGAAAACTTCAAAACGCTCATCGACGAGGAGCTAGGCAAGGCTAAGCGAATCGCAGACAGTGGCGTGGCCCGTAAAGATGTTTACGCGCAAATCATCGCCAAGGGTAAAACCTTTGAGCCGCTCGATTCGAAAGTGACAAAATTCGATCTCGAAGGGCGCCCCTTCAAGGGTGCAGAGAACGGCGATATTGTCATCGCAGAGTTTTCCGACTTTCAGTGCCCATACTGTGGACGTATCGCTCCCACGCTAAAGAAGCTGACCGAAGACCCTGAATTGAAGGACCGCGTCAAGGTCGTCTTCAAGCAATTTCCGCTCTCCTTCCACAAACAGGCGAAGCCTGCCGCAGTGGCTGCGTTGGCTGCGCATCAGCAAGGTAAATTCTGGGAGTTCCATGATAAAAACTTTGCGAATATGAAGAGCCTCACCGACGAGAACTTCAAAAAGTGGGCTGGGGAAATCGGATTAGACATGGCCAAATTCGATGCCTACATCGCTAGTGGCGAAGGTGAAAAGATCATCACCGGAGACATGAACGATGGACGGAAAGCAGGCGTCCGCGGCACCCCAAGCGTCTACATCAACGGGCGCAAGTTCCAGCCGACTGGAGGCTACTCTGTGCCAGCGATAAAGCAAATCCTGAAGAAATACTTCCCTAAGAAGTAAGACTTCTTCGTCGTCTCGCCTTCGGGCGAGACGTACGCGAACTCCGGCACATTACACCTTGGTGCTGAACCCCAAACCATATCCTTCACAGATGACGTATGGACCTTCCATTGCCAAGTACGCAAGGAACGATTCTGTACGGTCGCACTAGTTGTCAGGAAACCAACCTGATGTGGTGGCGACACCGCGGTTGATGCGGGTAACTCTCAGCGGTACAGCACAGCTCGGTTACATAGGGTCTGACATAGAAGAGTGTTGGAGTCCTTGTACGACACCTTCCAGACGGACGCATTTGCAGGTCTGATTGCCTTCTAGTCGGCGGTGTCGCCACATGTTGGACAGTACTTTGCCCGTATGCTGATAGGACTAAAACATACCCAACAGATAACCGGTGGCTTATTCAGAAGTGCCAACTTATCCAAAATTATACTTTGAGGAGGCTGACTATTTTGCTGGAAGTACGGAGGAACGGGAGCCACGTAACCCTTTTTCTTGGTCTCCAAAACTCGTGCTCGCTCGTATGCTTCTCCTTGTTCCCACCATTTTTCGCTCATAGTAAACCTCCAAGTCTCTATGTGTAGGCCGGTCCCGACACGCACAGTACTGAACTAGTAGCGAAGGAAGCAAACTGACTGCAGCCGCAAAACCATTACGCCCCAGAATTTTTCACCCGCATTGGGGCTCCTGGTTACACAACCGCTCAAAACATTATCAGCGGGTTATCGGTCGGTTGTCGCAATATTCTCCGATCTTTCTGCCATCCAAGAGCAAGCCGGAATCTCTAACCCGTAGGATCAGGTTCTGAGTAAAACGGCCTTTTTACTTCCCTAAGAAGTAATCTTTCATGCGGTGTACGCGTCCTTGCGGATGATGCGTGCACCGCTATTCCTCTCTTGAATTTCCGACCGCGATGCCCTTCCTAACTATTTCACCTCTTTCTACTCGGTTTCAGGCCGTTTCTCATGCATTTACTGGGTGGTGAGGCAGCCCTAGGGGTCCCGTGCTCGTGTCGTGTTCTCGGTACCCTTACTTTTCTTCCACCCATCGCAGTCGGTATTACCGTTGGGTGAATAGGGCATATGCATCTGCGGCTGAGCTCAGTACTTCTGTAGCATCTGGGAGTCGAAATCGTTGACGTACCGGAGCACTGCGTCCCGGGCGATTCCTCCGACTAACTCCCGCGGTACGACCTCTGGAAGTAAAAATGCATAGTGTTGGGGTATCGATAGTGACTGCGCTCTTACCACGATTTCATCTCGTAGTGCCTTGTCGAAAAACAGGCCATAAGTGATAAACAACTGACGCGCTCCAGCGTAGTCACCTTCAGCTCGTATTCTCATTACCTCGATTAAGAGGTCTCGTATTGCCGTCTTCATGGCCGGGATATCGCGGATGACTAGAAAGGTTTGGTTCCGAACTTTGATCCGAGCGATTGCGTCTCTGCTTTGACCGTACCCGACGATTAAGTGGGTCGCACGCTTGTGGTTATCTTCTAGACGGCTACCAGCCACCTGGCGAAGCATCGTGAGGTCGCGTCGTACGAAGCTGCGTAGCGCAGCCTCCGCGCAATCATCTGAATATCCAGGATATAACGCGCGTACCTCGGGATCCCAAAGAAGGTAGAGAGCTACCAACTCTGCTCGAGTTTCTTCAATTGCAGTTGCGTCTTTTGACCAGATTTCACGTCTTGCTTCTGTACTGCAAAATCGTTCTCCGCGTCCAAAAGAGCGCCGTTCAAATCGCTAGAGGCGACGCTTGCAATGACCCCATCTTCTACTGTTTCCTCAATAACACGCTCCGGCTCTGTCATAGATTTATCCTCTTCTACCGAAACCTCTTTATCGGAATTTGTGCCATAGGTTGCTGTTTTCGTCAATTCGTCGTGTTTTCGGGCCCCCTTCCCCAGGCCCTTCCAGTGTGAAAAACACTTGAGGGCAGGCGTGTGTTTCGCTTGGGGCCCTGCTGTGTGTGTGCATGTGCATGAAAG
>PKDL01000536.1 GCA_002863065.1 Pseudomonadota bacterium | reverse complement strand
GACTGAGTGTCGAAATCATACCTCCCATAGGACTTGGAGCATTACACACTCGTGTGGGCAGCGCGAACAGCCACGACATGTTGCATCTCTTCCTGTATGACAAATGTATCTGCTGGCGCTTCCGACCGATGATGAAACCACAGGTGCGTCGTTCGACATCTCTACACTCAAGAGCCTCTTACGAACGGTTGAGATGCTTTTACTTTTAGAACGCTGTATGAGTTCAGCGTCGGGAATATCGGCAATGACGTGCGTGTTATAATACTCGCAGAAAACATATAGATGTTCGCACCGCATGCAAGGACACTAGATGCGCCAACCAAACAACTACCTGAAACATCTGCTGACCGCCTTTATCATTATCGTCCTCTCGTATCCCGCAATGGCTCAAAATGTCCCCGACGATTTTGACGACGATGGCTTACCACGAGTGGTCGTTGGCCCCGCCGACCGGACTCGGGACCGCATTGGACGGACCAATGTAAAATGCAGCGATTCCAGCGCGATGTGCGATGCAATAGATACGCAATTGAAGCGGAACTTGGAACTCTCAACATTCTTTGAATTGGTCGATCCGGCTACCTTCGTAGCGAATATGGATCGGGAGACGTTGACTGAAACCAGCTGGGCCGATTGGTTTAACGTTGGAGTACGATACCTGATAAAGGGCACCCTGACGGGAACTGGTCCATACAATTTAGACTTGCGCTTCTACAACGTGCTTGAAAAATCCGTGGTCAAGATTCCTGGGCAGACGGCACATGGGTTGACACAGAACGAAGTCGCGCCCGCAGTCAATCGTTTTATCAACGCCATTATTGGTGTACTGACAGGAAAACCCGGGATTTTTGGCTCAAAAATCATCTATGCGGCAAAGACCGGTCAAGGCACTCGAGCTATTGGCATGGTTGAGATGGATGGAGCAAACCAACGAGGCATTGCAGGCGGAGACACCATCAACCTATTTCCGCACTTTGCCCCCTCAGGCGGGGTGATATACACATCTTTCCGTAGTGGTAAGCCTGACTTATGGATCGGTCGAAAGCGACTGACGAACGACCCATGGCATTATCGAGGAGCCTCGTATAGTTCGACAGGCACCCTTGCGGCCTCATTATCCAAGGGATCCGGCTCTGACATCTATCTTATCGTTGGAGGCAAGCCATCGAAACGACTGACGAATGGAGAAGGTGAAAATGTCTCACCTACCTGGTCACCTGATGGGAGCCAGCTCGCATTCGTGAGTGACCGTGCTGGTGGCCCGCAGGTGTATGTAATGAATGCCGGCGGGGGCTCTGCTCGACGAGTCACGATGGCAGGATCATATAACTCCACTCCGCATTGGGGACCAAATCAACTGCTCGTCTTCGCGTCCATGACTGACGGTGGAAGCGATATCTTCACCGTAGATTTGTCGGGGAATATGGTGCGAATTACTCAAGACCAAGGCGTGAATACTGATCCTTGTTGGTCTCCAGACGGTCGTTACATCGCGTTCGTCAGCCGTCGCAAAGGTCACGGGAAAAAGATTTGGCTGTCATCGTCTGATGGACGTTGGCAGTTTCCAATAACCAAACGCAGCGGGGGGTACAGTACACCGCAATGGGGCCAATGACCGCGTCGATAGGAAAAGCATCACCTTGTGTACCTGCATCAAGTACAGAAGCTTTGAACTTTTTACTTCGACCCGCAGTATGAACAGCGATGTTGCGATTCGAAGAATTACACGCGCAAGCCTGTGCTAAAGGCCAGCAGTCGTATATCGACCCCGAGACTGGGTACAGGGTATTCACGCGTCTAGCGCATCTACGGAGAGGTCACTGCTGCGGTAATGGATGCAGGCACTGTCCGTATCCCCAACAGACTATTACGTCGGACCCGCAAAACCTGCCCAAGACATAAACACTAAGTCGGCCAGGTACCTTTAGGTGGGAGCGATGGCAGTCCCGAGGACTCTCATGATAGGGATATCGCCATGAGTAACGGTTATCGATACAGCCTTATATTCATCTCATTGCTAGCTGTGGGCCAGACCGCTGCGTGTCAACCGGAAACACCAGCACCGAAACAGCCACCTCCCCCCACATCGTACAATTTGAAGCCACGCACAATGATGGAGTCCCCAATTACCGACGGCCAGCCAGGTACTCTTGAGATAAATACACCGGCAGAGTCAAACTCGACACGTCATGCCAACGAGCCGGAGCAGATGATATCGGCTAAGAACCATGCGACAGATGGCACGGCTTCAGACCAACGCCATACACTCGTTCGCGACACGCTGTCCCCCTGGACGCAAGGTACTCCAGCACGACCTACGATACCTCGGTCCTCCGATATTGCGTCCCGCTTGAGCGATGCATTGGCCGCATTAGGCAAAACGTACCAGCCACGTACACACCACCATCTGCCCAATGGAGAGCCGACGTACACCAACCGCCTCATCTTCGAAAACAGCCCCTATCTACTTCAACATGCACACAATCCAGTCGACTGGCACCCTTGGAGCGACGACGCCTTCGAGCTTGCAAAACGCCTCGATAGACCCGTCCTAATGAGTGTGGGCTATGCAACCTGTCACTGGTGCCATGTGATGGAGCGTGAATCATTTGAGGATGCTGAAATCGCAGATTTCATGAATCAAAATTTCGTGTGCATCAAGGTCGATAGAGAAGAACGACCCGATGTCGACTCCGTCTACATGGATGCAGTGCACATGATGGTTGGCCGCGGTGGCTGGCCGATGACGATTATCATGACACCTGACCGCGAACCGTTTTTTGCAGGCACCTATTTCCCACCTCGAGATGGAGTCCGTGGAGCTCGGCGTGGCTTTTTATCCATTCTTCGCGAGCTCTCTAACAGCTATCGAACTGGTCGTGACAGTCTCATTCAGCGCGCTGCCTCAGTGTCGCGTCGTATAGCTGCTCAAGCGCAATCGAGACCAGGAGCAGGAGTACCTGATGCGTCTTCGATACGTGCGACTGCAGAACGGTTTCTTCAAATGCACGATCCCACGTGGGGAGGCTTCGGTCGTCGACCGAAATTCCCACGCCCCGTGACACTTGACTTTCTACTGCGCTTCTACCGGCGCACATCCGACGCACGAATACTCAATGCGGTGACTAAAACATTGAACCGCATGGCAGATGGAGGAGTGTATGACCAACTTGGTGGAGGGTTCCATAGGTACTCAGTGGACGAGCGTTGGTTAGTTCCTCACTTTGAGAAAATGCTTTACGACAATGCACAGTTGGCTGCCACCTACCTCGATGCATGGCAGGTCACATCAGATACGAGATATGCGTCGGTGGCAGCAGACATCCTTGAGTATGTCTCACGTGAAATGGTGGACGGCTCTGGAGCATTTTGGTCGGCAACCGATGCCGATAGCGAAGGAGAGGAAGGTACGTTCTTCATTTGGACCATCAAGGAACTTCACTCTATCCTTGGGCCAGACCAGGCTCGCATTGCGATTGCATGGTGGGGAGTGACACCGTCAGGTAACTTTGAACATAAGAATATTTTACACACGTGGAAATCAAAGACCGCGGTTGCGAAGTCCCTGGGTATCGATATCCCCACACTTGAGCGCTCAATCGAATCATCACGGCGTCAGCTATACGCACATCGACTAAAACGCGAGCCACCTCTCACTGATGACAAGGTCTTGACCGCCTGGAATGGTCTCATGATTTCCGCCTTCGCCCGCGGAGCACTGCTGTTAAGAAGGCCCGCATTTTTACAAACCGCTGTGGATGCAGCCGAGCATATTCTGACGGTATTACGCACGCCTCTCCAATCGGATGATCCGAGTTCAAAAGGCCGTTTGCTCCGCACATGGCGAACTGGAGGACAGGCAAAGTACCGTGGTTACCTCGAAGACTACGCATTCCTTGTCCAAGGGATGCTGGACCTCTTCGAGGCTACCTCGGAAAGCCGGTGGCTGCGCACTGCTATTGAACTTACCGATACACAGATCGCATGGTATGCAGACGAAAACCACGGAGGTTTCTACCGAACGGCTCGTGATGCTGAGCAGCTTTTAGCCCGTCAAAAACCCAATTACGATGGCGCAGAACCCAGTGGAAACTCCATTGCCGCCCGGAACCTTCTGAGGCTTTACGAATACACCGGAACGCCGCAATATCGACGACTTGCTGAGCAGACATTCCGCTGGGCGAGTCAGCGAATTGAGAGAGGAGGTACGGCAGTGCCGGCAATGCTCGGTGCCTTAGACATGCTACTCGACAAGCCGCGGCAAATATTTATCATTCGAGGCAGTGACAGCGACGATGACCTGCTGGACCAAGTCATAAAGACCTATCTCCCAAACAAAGCCCTCGTCCGCACCGATTTAGCCACGCTGCCAGCGCTGCGAGCACTAATCCCGAGCCTAGTAGGAAAAACTGCGCGCAACGATAAATCGACTGCCTACGTGTGCGAAGGCGGCATTTGCCAAAAACCGACGTCTGACCCGAAGGTACTTGTCAAACAACTCAAGGCTATACAACCCTACCCCAAACCATGATGGCGCCTCGCAGTCCCGCATAATGTAGATTCTACCGCGGTGCTCGCCTGAGACGCCTGAGCTAATATTCTCACCACCACCACTTAGTCGACGTGGACCAATTCCATTGATACGGTCCGGGGGTGTTATCTGACAGACAAGAACGCCGCAAACGGCGAAAGTCAATCCGGGATGAAGTCTGGAACCTACCCAACATCCTGACGTATGGCCGAATTTTAGCGATTCCGGTCGTAATGTACCTGCTCTATCTTTGCAAAGTCGGCGCAAGCTCCTCAGATATCGATTTTCCAAGCCGCCACTCCTCTTTTTGGGCGGCTGTAGTCTTCACGATAGCGGCTATGACAGATTTTCTAGATGGATGGGTGGCCCGTAACTTTAACCTAGGCTCCCTGTTAGGCCGCTTTCTAGATCCGCTCGCAGATAAGCTGATCGTGATGGCGTGCCTGCTCATGATGGTCCATTTAGATCGATGTCCTGCTTGGTTCGTAGTGCTCCTTATCGCTCGTGAGATCTCCATCACGTCATTGCGGGCGATAGCGAGTGCAGAGGGCCTCGAAATCCGAGTCTCCCAAGGTGGTAAATGGAAGACAGCATTTCAACTAACAGGTCTAATTGGTGTGCTAGTGCACTATGAATATCCAGTAAGCTGGTGGTTTGTGTCGATGGATTTGAATTTTCAACGCGTTGGACTAGCGTTGTTAGGGCTCTCACTTGTGATGTCCCTATATTCTGCCATGCTCTACTTTCGCTCGTTCGCGATGCAAGCAGCGGAAAATAGGTAATATGGCGATGCCCCCACAGGACGGTGCGATGCCCCTGTCGGATGGCGCAACGCAACGTCCAGCTAACGCCGGCTACCTCGCCACAAAATAGTATCTCGCAACCACAGCTCGTCATCCGTCTCAGGAAAGTCGAGATTGTAATGCAACCCGCGACTCTCTTGGCGTCGAGTTGCACCCTCGATAATCAGCCCAGCGACTTGCGCGATGTTCCGTAGCTCCACCGCGTCACGCGTGACATGATATCGCCACCAATCTTCCATGATTTCTGAGCGCAACATGTCGAGGCGACGTCGCGCGCGTGCCAGTCGTTTTCGAGTCCGAACGATCCCGACGTAATTCCACATGAAGCGCCGGATTTCATCCCAAGACTGGCTGATTACCACTCGCTCGTCACCGGGAGTCGCGTACCCACTACTCCAGGACTGCAGAGATGGAGGGGACTCGATATCGGACAGCTCCTCTAGGCTTTTCCTGGCAGCGCGAGCACCAAAAACGGCACCCTCTAATAACGAATTGCTGGCTAGACGATTAGCACCATGTAAACCAGTGCATGCCACTTCCCCTACCGCAAATAATCCAGGTAGAGAGGTGCGGCCCCAGGTATCAACCTTCACCCCGCCGCACATATAATGTGCGGCGGGGACCACTGGTATTGGCGTAACGCGCCAATCGTATCCGTAGCTCTCAACGGTTCCGAGTATCGTTGGATAACGAGACTCCATGAACCCATGGTCCATATGGGTCAGGTCTAAAACCACATGGTCATCACCAGTTCGTTTCATTTGTGAATCGATATTCCGAGCTACAATATCGCGGGGAGCGAGAGAGCCCATGGGATGAACGCCATCCATGAATGGAGTCCCATCAATACGGCGTAGGATCGCACCATCACCTCGCAAAGCTTCACTAATCAGAAATGTCTTTGCCCTCGGATGGTAGAGACAGGTCGGGTGAAATTGAAAGAACTCCATGTTGGCGACCTGGGCCTTCGCGCGAAATGCCATCGCTACTCCATCTCCAGTCGCAACATCAGGATTGGACGTATAGAGGTAGACTTTGCCAGCCCCACCGCTCGCCAAAACTACTATTTTAGCGCCCACCGAGTGAACCATGCCGGTCTCTTCATCTAAAATATGGGCACCGACTATCCGGTCCGGCTGGCTGTCACAGACGACTTTCTGTCGTCGAATAAGATCCACAGCAGTATGGTGTTCATGAATATCTATGTTGGGGTGTTGGCGAGCGGTTTCAATCAATGCTCTCTGAATTTCACGACCGGTAATGTCAGTGGCATGCAGCACCCTTCGTTTCGAGTGTCCCCCCTCGCGACTTAGATCATTTGCAAACGCAACCCCGCGCTCTCTTAGACGTGCGATTGCCGCTGGACCTTCCCTCACGCAGAGCTCAACAACTTCCCGGTTATTCAGTCCTACGCCTGCAGTAATCGTATTCGCAATATGCTCTTCGAAGCTATCATCAGGCCCGACGACAGCGGCTATCCCGCCCTGCGCCCAATTGGTATTTGAATCATCGGCATATTTTTTCGTGACCACGCATACGGACCCACGATCAGAGACATCGAGCGCATGACTAAGACCAGCGATACCACTACCGATGACTAAAAAATCATATGCTTTTTCCATAGGTCCTCATTCCTGAATGCTTCGACCTTATCGTATCGTCATACTGCGCAAGTACATAGCTCACAGGTTGCTAGTAACGGCTGCATCAGCATTGATACAGATTCTATTCTACTGGGAACGCAAAGTAAGAGGACCCCGAAGATCACCTTCTGAAGAGTCAACTTGCTTGCTGATGCGCGGACTAGCGGTATAGTTGCCGTATGAGTATGCAGCGCGCAGCCGTCATAGTTGGATTATGCGGGATAGGTTTATTCTTGTCCTCTGCCGAGGCACAAGCTGATTCTTTTTATGTCTGCACCAAAAAAGACCAGGCACCGGCCTGGGTGAATGAACCGCTCGTCAAGGCAAAACGAAAACAGGGCTGGAGATGCAGAAAGAAGATGCAATTCCAAGGCGCCCCGCGCCAACGAAGCACAAAACCAAAATCATCCTCTGGGGCACGGACCAGTACGCCATCCGCTCGACTATCTATCCCTAATGCTGCCACCGGGCCAGCGGGCCGAAGAGATACCTACGAACCATATATCCTTGAAGCCGCAGCGAGATATAACATCCCGGCGAATTTATTGCGTGCCGTCATTCGTGTGGAGTCCAATTATAACCCAAACGCCATTAGTAGTGCGGGAGCCAAAGGTCTGATGCAGCTAATGCCAGGAACAGCGAAAGACATGGCGGTCACAAATATCTTCGACCCTCGTCAGAATATCTTCGGTGGAACGCGCTACCTTCGCTTACTATTCAACCGATTCGAAGGGGATCCCAAGCTAGCCATCGCTGCATACCATGCTGGACCGGGGGTCGTTGCGTCACGGGGTGGCATACCGTACGAGGCCACTCGGCGGTATGTCCGGTCTGTTCTCGAACACTACTTACGCTACAAACAGGCTCGATTGTAGGCGCCGCCATACCTCGCATAGAAAATCGACATCTCAGCAAACCTAAGGGATATCATGCCGTTGCTGCAGGATCGTCATTGTGGGTGACATTTTTGATGGCACCGGAGCATTGACAGGCGCGGCATAGGGTGGTCAGTACTGTGTATGGCATTCGCCCACCTGCATGTACATACGCAATACAGCTTTCTGGATGGTGCACTCCGCATCAAGGACCTGGTGTCAGCCGCCAAGGACTCGGGAATGACGGCAGTAGCCATGACCGACCGAGGTAATATGTATGGCGCGGTCGAATTTCAGAAAGCAGCACAGAAAGCCGGTATCAAGCCAATCTTTGGCTGTGAGGTTTTCGTCGTAAATGACCGCACTGACCCCGGAGAAAAACGCTACACAAGCCTCGTACTACTCGCTGAAAATGACACCGGATACAAGAACCTAATCGCCGCCGTATCACACGGATGGCTCGAGGGGTGGCATCACGATACCCCCCGTGTAGATGCCGCACTACTCGAAAAGTACAAAGACGGGATTATCGCCATGTCGGGAGGACTTGGCGGGGCGATATCGCAATCATTACTCCGCCAAGAGCCCCAAAAGGCAGTCGATACCGCAAAGCAGTGGCTTGAAATTTTCGGACAAGACCACTTTTTCCTCCAAGTCGAAGAACTCGGGTTCAAAGAGAACCGGCAAATAAATGAAGCGCTCATTGGACTAGGTAATGAGCTCGGGATTCGATGCACAGCGACCAACTACTGCCACTACCTAACTCGTGATGATGCCCGTGCCCATGCAGCCCTTACCTGTATTGGTTTAGGCCGAGCCTATACCGCGCTAGAGGGTGAGCCGCCGAGTGAGCTGTGGTTCAAACCTGAGGAAGACATCCGAAAGGCATTCGACTGGGCCCCTGAGTGCGTGGAGGTCGCCAGCGAAATCGCTGAACGGTGCACGACGACCATCGAATTGGGAAAGATTTATCTGCCGCAATACGATGTTCCGGAGGGCGAAGACCTCGCCAGCTTCTTGCGTAAGACATCAACCGATGGCCTCAATGCGCGTCTGGCGGAGTTAGATGCCCGTCAAGAACCATACGACCGTAAACAATATGAGGACCGGCTAAGTATTGAGCTCGATATCATCATCCAAATGGATTTCCCTGGCTACTTTCTAATCGTCTGGGACTTCATTCGGGCCGCGAGAAGTATGGGAGTACCAGTTGGACCCGGGCGAGGCTCCGGTGCAGGTTCCCTCGTGGCGTATAGCTTGCGCATTACTGACATCAACCCCATACCCTTTGGCTTGTTATTCGAGCGGTTTCTGAACCCAGAGCGTGTGTCGATGCCCGACTTCGACATCGACTTCTGCATGAACAAACGCGATCAGGTCATCCGGTATGTCACTGAAAAGTACGGGCAGCACAATGTCGGGCAGATCATCACGTACGGAACCCTCAAAGCGAAGGCTGCACTCCGCGATGTTGGACGCGTTCTCAGCCTCACCTTTGGAGAGGTCGACCGGATAGCCAAGCTCATACCTGATGAATTGGGCATTACGCTGTCGAAAGCCCTCGAGAAAGAGCCCAGGCTAAAAGAACTCTTCAACGAAGATGAGCGGTATCGGCAGCTCTACGATATGGCGATACGGCTTGAAGGCCTCACCCGGCATGCCGGAATGCATGCTGCTGGGTTGGTCATCGGCGAGGAAGTGCTATGGCACTATGTTCCTATTTGCCGTGGGGCGAACGGTGAAATTGTTACCCAATTCGCCAAAGATGAGGTGGAGGAAGCGGGCCTCGTCAAGTTCGACTTCTTGGGACTAAAAACGTTGACAGTCCTCGACCATGCGGTTCGCCTGATCAATGAAGGCCGAGTTGGTACAGACCACCCTCCTTTTGATCTCAATTCGATCGATATCGCTGATACGGACGTGTACGAACTCATCAGCTCCGGAAATACCACCGGGGTTTTTCAGCTCGAATCATCAGGCTTCAAGGACCTTCTGAAAAAGCTGAAGCCTGACTGTTTCGAAGACATTGTCGCTGCCGTTGCCTTGTATCGCCCCGGACCTCTGGGCAGCGGTATGGTGGATGACTTTGTCAAGCGAAAGCACGGCGAATTAGAGGTTGAGTTCCCGCACCCATCTTTAGAGTCCATCTTGTCTGAGACATACGGCGTAATCGTGTACCAGGAACAGGTCATGAGTATCGCTCGTATTATCGCTGGCTACACCCTGGGTGGAGCAGACCTACTGCGGCGTGCAATGGGTAAAAAGAAAGTGGAGGTTATGGCGCAACAGCGGGATATTTTTCTCGAAGGCAGCAAAAACGTTGGCATCTGCGAACAAAAATTGGCAGGTGATATCTTTGACCTTATGGCGTATTTCGCCGGCTACGGCTTCAATAAATCGCACTCCGCTGCTTACGCACTGATCAGTTACCAGACGGCCTTCCTAAAGACTCACTATCCTGTGGAGTTCATGGCCGCGCTATTGACTGCCGACGGGGATAATACGGACAAAGTAGTGCGATACATTGCAGATGCCCGGGACCAAGGTATCGTGGTGCGACCTCCCGACGTGAACCTCTCTCAGAAAGATTTCTCAGTAGATAATGGTGGTATCCGGTTCGGTTTAGGGGCGATAAAAAATGTAGGTGAAGGCGCCGTCGACACCATTATCGCTGGCCGAACCGACGGAGAATATACATCGCTCTTCGATATGCTTGAACGAGTCGATACCAAGCGAGTGAATCGCCGGGTGATGGAAGCTCTCGTTAAGAGCGGAGCATTCGATGAATTCGGACAAGAGCGCCACGTACTTTTCCATAATGTACCGCGCGCACTCGAACGAGGCGCAGCTCGTGCCCGGGACCGCGCATCCGGTCAAATAGGAATGTTTGACCTTTTCGGCGGAAACCAAGGTGGTTCATCCACAGAGTCCGAATACAATACCGATTGTGAGCCTTGGCTCGACCGACAGCGGCTAGCCCTGGAGAAAGAGGCGATAGGCTTCTATGTCTCGGGACATCCACTAGACCGGTTCGAAAATGACCTGAAGCGATACGCCACGCACGACACCACCAGTGCGGTAAAGGCTGGCCCCCGAGATGAAATTACTTTAGGTGGAGTCGTCGTAGCCATGCGCGAACGCCCTCTTCGCAGTGGTGATGGTCGCATGGCATTTGTCACGATCGAAGACCTACAAGGCCAAATTGAGGCCATCTTTTTTAGTAAAGCCTTTGCACAGAGTGAGGATGCTCTGAAGAGCGGTCAGCCGATTCTTTTATCTGGTCAACCACGGCTCGAAGGAGAGGATGAGAATAAGACGCTGCGTATACGAGCGCTGAAAGCGGTTTTGCTCTCCGAGCTACGCCGTGAGCGTACCAGTAAGGTCGCATTTCGTCTCGATACGACTCAAATAGCGATCAACGACGTGAAGACGTTGCAGAGGCTGTGCCAAAAACACCCAGGCGATTGCGGAGTCGTAGTCCTAGTGGACATTCCTGGGGCTGGACGGGCCGTCATACAAGCCAACAACGCACTTCGCGTCGACCCTGGTGAAGAACTGGTCGCCGCCGTCGAACGTCTCTTAGGCCCGGATACAGTGCTTCTAGCGTAGGGACCGTGTGACTCGCTCGCGTAGTACTAACGCAGATTCAAAACTTGAGATGGCGCAGGCGGGCTGGTTTCTTTGTCACTTTGTAGACCGAGTGCCAATCCAGTAGCGGCACCGCCAAGAACTACGGTGCCGATTATAGTCCAAAACCACCACTTGTTGGCGACGGAACCATCATCGCTCGGAGATGGGGCCAGGAGAGGCCGTAGGCTCACTTGAAACTCTAACCATTTCCCGGCGATGACGTCTACTTCCTGCTCGAACGAAGTGTGATCTGTAGCCTGGACTGCAAGGATGTGTTTGCCAGATGGGATATCTTTATCAAAAGGAATTTCGCCTGCTAACTTCCCGTCAATGAATACACGTGCACCCGGTACATTCGCGTACACCTTTACCATACCGGCAACAGCAATCAGGTCAGCATCAAGCTCTACCGTTTCACCAGCAAATATCTCTGCATTCTCCAAGTATTCAAGATATCCGCGCTTCCATACCCGTATTGAATGACTGCCAGGTTCGAGCACTAACGGTCGTGCCATTGGCAGTCTCCCTCTGGGGCGTCCATCGACTTCCAGATATGCTCCCTTGGCCACACTGAATACCTTCAGCTTGCCTGTGGTCGGAGGAGGCGGTCGTTTCGCGCGGCGCGACTTGCGGGGGGGACGAGCGCTTGCCACTGGGACCAGAAGACCGGTGAAAAAACACAGTAGGGTGAAGGTCGAAACGCAGGTCCAGGATCGAATTGATGCCATATTGATATCGTAGGCCCCCAAGCCACTAAAACTCAAGCTCAGGAGCAGCCTACGTAGGAAGAAGCCTCATGTCCGCTTTATTCCCAATGACTTCATTTTCTTGTGTAAGTTCGTGCGCTCAATTCCGAGTACGTCGGATGCTTTCGATACGTTCCACCCAAGCTCGTCTAACTTGAACAGAATATATTCTCGTTCCATGTCATCTCGGAATTCACGCAATGTCTTATTGGTTCCAGGCGCGATCGCGACGTTTGACGCTAAACCAGTCAACTCTCTCGGTACATCACGACGTGTGATGCGCTCTTCACTCATGATCACCATACGCTCCACGACATTACCCAACTCGCGGACGTTTCCCGGCCAATGATATCGCATCAATGCTTCAACTACACCGGGTTCCATCGCTTTCAAACGGAAGCCATTTTCCTCGCATATTGTAGTGATAAAAGCGGTCACCAATGCCGGGATATCCTGTAAACGTTCGCGTAATGGTGGCGCCACCACGGGAACAACATTCAGCCGAAAGTACAGGTCTTCTCGAAACGCGCCTTCTTCAACCATCTGCTTCAGATTCTTATTCGTAGCGGAGAGCACTCGTACATCGCAACGGAGTGGACGTTCCCCCCCGACACGCATGAATTCTCCAGTCTGTAGTACGCGTAATACTTTCGCTTGAGCCGACAGTGCCATGTCGCCGATTTCATCGAGAAATATGGTCCCGCCATCGGCTAGCTCGAAATGCCCGCGCCGCCGACTTACTGCGCCCGAAAATGCTCCTCGCTCATAACCGAAGAGTTCGCTCTCGATCAGATCTTTCGGTATTGCCGCGCAGTTAACCTTTACGAAAGGCTCGTCTCGCCGAGAGCTATGTTCATGAATGGAACGAGCGATGAGCTCCTTACCCGAGCCATTCTCCCCAGTGATAAGGACTCGAGCTTTTGATGGAGCGACTTTGCTTATTTCCCGAAAGAGTCGTTGCATCACGGGAGCATCGCCAATCATTTCTGAGCGAGTGCCCCCCTCTTTACGAAGACGCTCCATCTCAACTTGCAATTGTACCTTAGCAAGCGCATTTCGCGCGGTAATCAACACCCGATCCCGATTGAGCGGTTTTTGCAGAAAATCGAAGGCCCCCAACCGGGTGGCTTCCACTGCATCGCTTAGAGTCGCATGACCTGACACCATAATAACGTCGGTGCGATCATCTTTGGATGTGATTTGAGCCAGCGCTTCGAGACCGTTCATTCCAGGAAGCCGAACATCGAGGATAACCAAGTCGGCCCTATGCTCTTCCAGTAATGCCAGTCCATCCTCCGCACTGCCGGCCGTTCGGACGGCATACCCCTCCGCTTCCAAAATGAGTGCGAGCGTGTCCCGTATACTTTTCTCATCATCGACGACGACAATGTGTGGCGTCATGGTCTTGCTCCTTCGGCAGTCAATTTCATTTCGAAACAGGGTGTACCAGAAGGTCGACCGAAGCGCATGGCCAGATGCATCGTTCTGCCTAGGTGCTGGCGGTCTAAAGCCGACGTAAACCAGGGGAAGTACGGCCCCGATAGCTGCCAGATGAGCCTTTCTTGGACGCGGAACGCAGAGCTTTATGCGAACGTGCGTCGCCCCATAATACGATACGAGTACCAGCATGCAGCTCTTGCGCAGCAATGGTGTAACTATGACCGCCTAAGTGAACAGTGAACGTAGCCGTGCGCTTCGTTTTATTCAAATACCATCCAGCAACACGTCCGCCCGAACCCAGGACTGACATCACACGATGCGCATTCTGAAATCGATGAACTATGGACTCCCAGGATGTTTTGGTAAGCATGACACGGTCTGTCCGACCGCCTCTGCTAACAGCCGTGGTTTCTGAGTACGGCGAAAACTGAACTCTCATATTTGATAAAATTCGGTCATAGTTGGAACGAACCGATTCCCCAGCAGCGGGTACGTACCGGTCAGCAAGCACCGGCGAAGCTAGAAGACAGAATGCAGCGAACACTGCGAAGCGTAGTGCAGAAGTACTCATGATCTCACCTCCGAAAAGGAATGGAGCGCACCACCCACAGCATGGCGATGCAAACCTCTATTTTGCAACTGCTGAAATAAAGAAGGCTAAATTTTAGGCTGCGATTTCTTCTACAGCCGCTTGCAACAGACGGTGCACCTCGCGAGTTATTCAACTGTGATGGGGCCTCCTACCTAATTGTGTCGCTTCGTCGCCTTGACCGACCTTCGGCCCGTGCAATATACTCCGCCGGAAATCCAGTGGATTCAGCCACTTAGCAGTCGACAAACTGCAATACAATCATTCCAAGGTTTCTAGGGGAATGACGCAGTGCGGAGGCAGCCGGCATAATTCAGCGGTATTCCATGGTGGAATCCATGAAGCCACACAGCACATAGACGCAATACAGAGCGTGTAGCGGGAGTTCTCAGTTGAACAGACGTCGGATGCGGAAATACGCAACAGCGATTGTGATTGCCTTGACCTTCTCAGTTGGCTGCGGGGATACCCAGCAAGATTGCCAGTACTGGGTGAAGCAACTCCAGCAAGGTAAAAAAGAAAAGAAAAGCCTTGAGATGTTTGCCGAGCTGGGTGCAACGACCCCGAAGCTTTGCGACGGAGCCACCGAGGCAATGGCTGATGCTTTTCCTGAGAGCCTTTATCGACGCGAGATTATCGCCGCCCTGAAGGTGATGGGTAAGTCTGAGCGTGCGGTCGAGGTCGTGCGAGCGGCCCTACCGGATAAAGAGGTCGGGCCAATAGCCATCACACTTGCTCTGGAATGGAAGGTTGACAGCCTTCGCGAAGATCTACAGAAGCTAATCAAGTCTCAACGTAGTGCGTCGTCGCGTCTACAGGCGCTCGAAGCATTTGTGAAGCTGAATGGTCCTGATGGAGCGTTAGACACGCTAGTCTGGGTCGCGGGACAAGAACCGACTCTGCAAGGAGTCGATTCAAACCGGTACGCGGCGGACCAGCTGGCCAAAGTAGACTGGTCGAAACAGACGCCAGAGGTTGGCGAGAAAGCAGCTCAAAATCTCATTCGAGCCCTGTTCCTGAAGGATGGAACCGGCAGTTCAGCACAGATTAATGCACGCTTTGCCCTACGGGCAATCGGCCCATCAGCCACGGGCGCCATCCTTGGCGCATTCAAGGGCGTGAATAAGGAGCTGAACGAGTTTGCTCAGGTGCGTGGATTACCCAAATGGAAGTATACGCAAGGACATGAGCTGGTCGAAATGCTCTGGGATGTTGGCGACCGACGTGCTTCACCGGCATTGATGGAGTCCATCGGCATTCCACTTGATCCCCCGCCGGCAGATGTAATGCGTCTTCCGGAGGACGCTCGGACCGAGTGGAAAAACGCGAACCAGAACCGACTTTCCACCATAGCAATGGCGGTTGGTGCACTCGTCAATGACGAAGCTGTTCCGTACGCCGTAGACCTCATGAAGCGCAAGGATCCCGCGCCTGATGCATCCCAATTCGTCAAAGCAGGCCTCGCCTTAGGACTAATGGGAACTGCGAAAGCGCGGGCGGCGATGTGGCAACTTTTCCGAGCGGGAGATTCTGAGATCGCAACAAAGAAAGCGAAAATCGAGGAACTCAAGAGCAAGATAAAGAAAGAAAAGAACGATGAAAAAAAGAGAGCGTTGATGAAAGAGCATGATGGGTTCATCGACGACACGAACGGCATTCGAGCCCGAAAAGCCAACTACATCATCAACCTAGCTGTGGGGCTACACCCAGACGACATATCTAGCTTCAAAAAGGAAGTCATGGATATTGAAAAAGGCCCCATCAAAGAGAGCGTAGATGGCAGCCCAATTCCTGAGGCATACTTCGAACTCGTCGAAAAATGTAAAAAAGACGCTGCGTGCTACGCCACAAAGATTTCTGACCTCAAGGGCAAGCTCAAGGAGGTCCCTGGGGCTATCCGGGCCGCTACGAAAGCCCTCTCGGATAAGCGGAAAGAGCTCAAAGGTGAGCTGAAGCCTATTAACGACAAGATCAAGGAAAAGCAGAAAGCGCGAAAAGACGCCTACAAGGCGATCCTAGATCTGAAAAAAGAGATCGAGGCCATTCAGAAGAATAAAGCCCGCATGAAGAAGGAAGAGAAAGCCTACAAAGCACTGATCGCAAAGTTCAACGGCGACCTAGACGTGTTAAATGCCTATAAACCAGAAATCGATAAGCTATATACGCAATACAACTCTGTGTTGGCACAAGCCGATCCACTGAAGGCGGCAATCCGTACCGAGCAGAAGAAAATGCATACGCTAGAAAAAGCAGCACTCATGCTTGGAAATCTCACCGAGGCCAAGGACCTCGCGGTAAATACGCTAACATCCGTATTTATGGAATCCGATTTGCCTGAGTACGCGCAATTCCGGCAATGGGCAATCATCGCACTTGAGCATTCAGCCAATGCGAGTCACGCGAAATCGCTCGAAGACCTGCTGGAAAAGGAAAGCCGTAAGGGAGAAAGGACGACCTATTACTCCTTGCGCTTGGAGTCTCTCCTTAAGCGCATCAAGCGTACGGCCAACTAAGCCGTCATATGGTGCCTTCGGGTACCGTCCCGAACTGGGACATACAAGTCTCAAAGCAACCCGCGCGTAGTCCGTACATTGGGCTACCTACCACGCTTCTACTAATGGCATACGTTTAGCAACGCCGCCTGCCAGAACCACGCATCTGGAGGCTGCATGCTCGCTCATCTACCTGGGCTTATCTATATATCTTTCATCGTTGCAATGGCAGACGGCTGCCGTGCAGAGGATTGCCACACCGACCGCGATTGTCCATTTCACAGTCTATGTATCGCTAGCCAGTGTTTGCCCAGCAATGGCGCAGACAATTACTTGGAAGACTCGGATGCGGAAAGAGTGACACTTCCCTGCCCTGCCCCATCAGTGGGTCAGCTCAAACTAAACGAGATATTAGCGGACCCGGGCGCTTCTGACCCAAATCAAGATGGATTTAGCGATTCATCCGCGGATGAATTCGTGGAAATTCTCAATACGTCCGACCGTGACCTCAACCTGGCGGGTGTCTCTTTGCGAGTGGGTTCACACACAAAGCATACGTTTGAAGGGAGCTGTCTTGAGGCGGGGCAGGCAATGGTTAT